>CAZZVZ010000325.1:0-4362 GCA_964657655.1 Gammaproteobacteria bacterium
AAGAAGTCCACGCCCGTCGTCAACCCGGCGACCGAAGAAGCGATGTATGAGATTGCGCTCGGCTCCAAGGCCGATGTCGACAAGGCGGTCGCCGCCGCCAAGCGTGCGTTCGAGACCTACTCGCAGACCTCGCGCGAGGAACGTATCGCGCTGCTCACCAAGGTGATCGACATCTACAAGACCCGCATCAAGGATATCGGCGCTTCGGTGTCCGACGAGATGGGCGCGCCGCTGCCGATGGCGGAGAAACTGCAAGCCGGCGCCGGCCTCGGCCATATCATGGCCACCCTCGACGTGCTCAAGAACTATCACTTCGAAGAGCAGGTCGGCACAGCCACCGTGGTGCGCGAGCCGGTCGGTGTGGTCGGCATGATCACGCCCTGGAACTGGCCGCTCAACCAGATCACCTGCAAGGTCGCGCCTGCGCTCGCCGCAGGATGTACCATGATTCTGAAGCCCTCGGAGTTCACACCGAGCTCGGCGCTCATCTTCGCGGAAATTCTTCATGACGCGGGTGTGCCGAAGGGCGTCTTCAATCTCATCAACGGTCTGGGCCAAACGGTTGGCGCAGCGATGAGTGCGCATCCTGGCATCGACATGATTTCGTTCACCGGCTCGACCCGTGCCGGCATCGACGTGGCGCAGCGCGCGGCGACCACCGTCAAGCGTGTCACGCAGGAACTGGGCGGCAAGTCGCCCAACATCATCCTGGAAGATGCGGACATGCAAAAGGCGGTTGGTGGCGGTGTGGCCAGCGTGTTTAGCAATTCGGGCCAGTCCTGCAACGCGCCGACCCGCATGCTGGTCCCAAACGAGAAGATGGACGAAGTGATTGCCATTGCCAAGGCGGCTGCTGCCAAGACCAAGGCGGGTGATCCACGCGCTGAAGACACCAAGATCGGACCGGTCGTGTCTTCGATTCAGTGGGACAAGATCCAGGCCTTGATCAACAAGGGTATCGAGGAGGGTGCTACTTTGGTGGCCGGCGGCCCGGGTCGCCCGGAAGGCATCGAGCGGGGCTATTACGTGCGTCCAACCGTGTTCGCCAACGTCACCAAGGACATGACCATCGCGCGCGAGGAAATCTTCGGGCCGGTGATTTCGATCATGGGTTTCAAGGACGAAGAGGAAGCTGTCGAGATTGCCAATGACACCAGCTATGGTCTGGCTGGTTACGTCTCGGCAGGTTCAATCGATCGCGCGCGCAGCGTTGCGCGCCGCATCCGCGCTGGCAACATCAATCTCAACGGCGTCCCCAACGAGCGGGCAGCACCGTTTGGTGGTTACAAGCAGTCAGGCAACGGCCGCGAATGGGGCAAGTTCGGCCTCGAGGAGTTTCTCGAGGTGAAAGCCATCGCAGGATTTGAAGCGTAGCGAAGCACGGGCCGGCGCCTGCGCCGGCCGTTCAGTTCCAGCGCGCTAAGAGACGCGCCGGTAGCCCCCTGCAACGCCGCCGGGCGACAGCACGAACTGCAGCAATTGCGCGTCGCGCGCACGAAATGAGCCGGCGCAAGACAGCAGATAGTAGCGCCACATGCGTCGAAAGCGCTCGTCATAGTGTGCCGCTAGGCGCGGCCAGGCTTCTTCGAAACGTGCATTCCACGCCAGCAGGGTGCGGTCGTAGTCGGCACCGAAATTCTGCACATCCTCGACCACAAAATGCTTCTCCGCGGCATCGACCACCTGGCTGATCGACGGCAGGGCGCCATTGGGAAAGATGTAGCGATCAAGAAACGGATCGGTGCCCGTGCCCGCACGGCGGCGTTTGCCGATGGTGTGCAGCAGTGCCAGGCCGCCAGGCGTGAGATTGCGGTGAACCACGTCAAAGAAGGTGCCAAAGTTCTTGTGCCCGACATGCTCGAACATTCCAACCGACGCAATGCGGTCAAATGCCTGTGACCGGTCGGAATTGAAGGCGCGGTAGTCCTCAAGAACGAATTTGACTTGAGGGTGCGCGCGCGATTGGCCGAGCGCCACCTGCTCCTTGGAGATGGTCAGGCCGACGCAGCTCACGCCGTAGTGGTCGGCGGCATAGTTCATGAGGCTGCCCCAGCCGCAGCCGATATCGAGCAGCGTCATGCCGGGTCGTAGCTCGAGCTTCCTGCAGATCAGATCGAGCTTGTCGCGCTGCGCCGACTCCAGATCGCTCGCCTTCGCCCAGTAGCCGCAGGTGTAGGTCATGCGCGAATCAAGCATCGCCTCGAACAGGTCGTTGCCGGCATCGTAGTGCTTCTGACCGACCTGCCAGGCGCGGTTGCTCGACTGCAAATTGACGAGCCGCGCGCGGATCGCCTGCCAGATCAGTCCACTCTTGCCGACCTGGGTATCAAGGCCGCTACGCATCACGCGATCGAAGAACTGGTCCAGGGCATCACAGTCCCACCAGCCGTCCATGTAGCTCTCGCCGAGCCCGAGATTGCCTGACAGCAGCGCGCGCTGGATGGTCCTGACATCATGGATGCGGATATCCCACGCTCGGCTGCCATTGAGTTCGATGTCAGCGTGCGCCAGCAGTTTTCGCACGCTGCGCACGGCTCCGCTATCCGGCAGCGGTGCCAAGGGTCGCGCAACGTTGTCTGGTTCTAGAAAATCATCTGGCGCTGGCATTGCGGTCCCTCACGTAACGGTCTGGAAGAAGTCCGGCGAATCAGGGCTGCGAATTGTCAAAGCATTGCAGCACACCACGCCAGCGCTCGTCATCAAGTTCATGTTCGACGAAACGATCCTGGCAGTAACTGCCAATTGCCTCACGCCAGAATGCGGTCGCAGCCAGATTGCCCTGCATCTGGCCGATCTCCCAGCGTCCTGGCATGGCGTCGAAGATATGCGCAGCGGCCGTGTGGCCGAAGCGCTGCCTGCGGTATTTCTTCAGCACGAAGAACTGGTTCATCCAGCGCTGGTTGCCCGGCAGCCTGATCGAATCGTCGACCAGTGCGAAGCCGGCCAGCTGGCCATGGACCAGAAAGATGAAGGCAGCGCACTCGTCATGCCCGAAAAACCGGTCGAGCTGATAGCCGTATTCACCCCTTTCATCAAGATCCTGCGGCCACAGATCGGACAGGTCGTGCTGATAGAGTTCCAGCATGCGGCCAAGGCGGGCGCGGTCGCTGTCCATCGCGCGGCGCACCACCAGCGTCAACGGATCACCTGGTAGCCAAGCCGTAGCGCACCGGCAGCGGCGTCATCGAGCGTGCCATAGCGGCCCGGATCGGGCCGCTCGAAGCGGCGCACCAGAACGTCCTGAAGCAGTCCGGCGTGATGCGGTTTTTCATGCAGGTTGCAAAGTGCGTCCGCCACAGTCGCCACCAGATGATCGTCGGCCTCGCTTGAGGCCACCAGCAGTGGCATGGGTGTAAAGGCGGTCAGTGCAAGGGTCGTGACGCGCTCGAGTGACGCGGGTCGGTGCGCCCTCAGCAAATCGAGATAGAAGCTGTCCAGCGCGATCAGGTCGACCTCGCGCTCAACGAGAGCTGCCAGTGCCCGCGCCGGCGTGTCGAGTGGTCCGACGACCGCCGAGAAGAGACTGCCCCCGCGTGAGGCCGCGAGCGGTGCCAGGGTGGCACGCGGTGCGTTGAAGCCAGATTGCGAATTCTGTGTCATGAAGCCAAAGCGGTGGCCGAAGCTCTGTTCGAGCGTGTCAAAACCTGAATCTGCGCGCGCCAGAAACTCGCTGCAGTAGCGGCTCTGGTCCTGATAGCGCGCAAGAGAAGGCACCGGCACGGCGATCGCCTTCATGGGCACGGCCGAATTGATGAACGGCCAGCCGCACATGAAGCCACACAACAGATCAGCACGATTCCATAACGATTCGATGGGCAGCGGCCAGGCATGGTCGATGATGTCGACCTCGATGCCCAGTGCCTGATACACGTGCCCGAACAGCCTGTTCCATGCCGCCTTCACCGAAGGTGCGGCGTTGTACATGCGAGAACAGGAAACCCATCTGCTCAAGGTCGTGGATATGCTGCAAGTAGACTGAGTTCAGGCAAAGCGAAGCGACTGGCCGATGTTGTGACGAGCGGCCTTTTGCAAGAGCGCGTGGCCGAGCGCGATATCGGTAATGCTAAGACCGCGATGCCAGAACAAAATCGTCTCGGAGTCGGTCTCGCGCCCGGGCCGCAAACCGGCCACGATCTGACCGAGTTCTGCATGCAGGTTGTGTTCGGTGAGGAGATCGTTGTCGACGTGCTGACGCAGTGCGCCAAAGGGCAGCCCCTTCTTGCACTGACCCCAGTCATCGACGACAAGCTTCGACATGATATCGGTCAACGACAGTTCGACCGCACTCATGGTGCCATAGGGGACGACGAGCGCGCCGGGCTTGATCCACTCGGTCTTCAAGAGTGGCTCCGGCTTTTCCAG
>CAZZVZ010000326.1:0-4353 GCA_964657655.1 Gammaproteobacteria bacterium
TCTGCGCGATGCTTATGGTGAGGACGGCTTTCTTGCGACCAGCGGCAATCTGAACAACGAGATCGGTGTGCCGCTAACCCTCCTGCAACTGAAAACACGACATGGCGCTGCAGTCATCGAAATCGGCATGAACCATCCAGGCGAGACCGGCTGGCTGGCATCGGTTGCCGAGCCCACCATCTGCGTCATTACCAATGCCCAGCGTGAGCACCAGGAATTCATGGCGAGCGTGGCCGCAGTGGCCGATGAGCACGCGCTCGCGGTCAAGGCGCTGCCTGACAGTGGCGTCGCTGTACTGCCGGCCTCAGACGCCCATTTCGAGGTGTGGCGCAGCGCCGCCTTGGCGCGCCGCGTGATCGCCTATGCTGCCAGCGCTTCAAGGAGTGACACGCCACCGGCGCTGCTCGGTGCAGCCGATACGCTCAGTGCCGTCGCCTATGTCGCCCCGTTCGATACGGTGGCCCATTTCAATTTTGAGGACAATACGATCACTGCCCATCTCGCGACCGCGGGTCTTCACAACGTTCACAACGCAGCAGCAGCGGCGGCTGCTGCGGTGGCCGCCAACATCGACATGCTTCATATCGGCTCCGGGCTCGAGCACTTTGTGCCGGTCGCCGGACGCATGCAACGCTGTTCGCACAGCCGCGGCGGTCTGTTGATCGACGATTCGTACAACGCCAATCCGGACTCTGTTCTGGCCGCGATCGCGGTCCTGGCCGACAGCCCGGCGCCACGCCTCCTGGTACTGGGCGACATGGGTGAGGTCGGCCCAGGTGGTATCCGTTTCCACGAGGAAATCGGCCAGGCAGCAGCTCGTCATGAGATCGATCTGATGGCCATCGGTGAGTTGAGCGTGCACGCGGTCAATCATGCGCCGGGCGCGATCCATTTCAGCGCCATGCAGCCGCTCACCGAAGCGGCTCTTGCCTGGCTTGCGGGCCATCCCGATCAAGCATCGGTGCTGGTCAAGGGGTCCAGATTCATGCAGATGGAACGTGTCAGCCGCGCCTTGCAAGGCGTCGCCGAGGCGTCATCCGGGGAGAGCCACTAGATGCTGCTCGCGCTCGCCCAGTGGCTCGCTCAGGACGTGCGATTTTTCAACGTCTTTACCTACATCACCTTGCGCGCCGTGCTCTCGACACTCACCGCGCTGACCATCGGCCTGCTGTTCGGGCCGGCAGTGATCAGACGGCTGACGGCCATGAAGATCGGTCAGGCG
This sequence comes from Gammaproteobacteria bacterium, assembly GCA_964657655.1. Lineage (GTDB taxonomy): Bacteria > Pseudomonadota > Gammaproteobacteria > Burkholderiales > Burkholderiaceae_D > CAJCIC01. The sequence goes on from CAZZVZ010000326.1 coordinate 1,223, forward strand.
GTGCGCACCGACGGTCCGCAGACGCACCTGATCAAGTCAGGCACTCCCACCATGGGCGGCGCCCTGGTCCTGTTTTCGATTGGCGTCGCAACGCTGCTCTGGTCGGATCTCAACAACCGCTTCGTCTGGGTGGTGCTGCTCGTGACCTTCGGTTTTGGCTGGATCGGCTGGGTCGATGACTATCGCAAGGTGGTCCGCCGCGATCCCAACGGCATGTCGTCGCGCGAGAAATTCGCCTGGCAATCCCTGATCGGGCTGATTGCATCGATCTATCTCGCCTTTGCGATTTCAGCTGCCACCAACATCCAGGTGGTCGGCCTGGTGCTGGACTGGATCCAGAGCGGCTTCAACATGGATCTGCCGCCCAAGGCTGACCTGATCGTGCCGTTTGCCAAGAACATCGCCTATCCGCTTGGCTTTTTCGGCTTCATCGTCATGACCTTTTGCGTGATCGTAGGCTCAAGCAACGCAGTCAACTTTACCGACGGGCTGGATGGCCTGGCCATCATGCCGACCGTGATGGTCGGTGCCGCGCTCGGTATTTTCGCCTATGTGGTGGGTCGGGTCGACTACTCGCACTACCTGCTGTTTCCCTACATACCAGGCGCAGCCGAGCTGATGGTGTTTTGTGCGTCCCTCGCAGGTGCAGGACTCGCATTCCTGTGGTTCAACGCCTATCCGGCCCAGGTTTTCATGGGTGATGTCGGCGCTCTGGCGCTGGGCGGCGCGCTCGGCACGGTGGCCGTCATCGTCCGGCAGGAAATCGTGCTGTTCATCATGGGCGGTGTGTTCGTGGCCGAGACCGTCTCGATCATTGTGCAAGTCGCCTATTTCAAGTACACCAAGCGCCGCTTTGGCGTCGGCAAGCGCGTTTTTCTCATGGCACCGCTGCACCACCATTTCGAGGAATCGGGGTGGAAGGAAACACAGGTGGTGGTGCGTTTTTGGATCATCACCTTGATTCTGGTGCTGATCGGTCTTTCAACGCTGAAGTTGCGCTGATGCAGAACCTCTCCTTGAATGGCTTGCGTGTCCTGGTACTGGGCCTGGGCGATACCGGTCTTGCCATGGCGCGCCTGTGCCAGGTCTCCGGCGCCACCGTGTGCGCCTGGGATACGCGTGACTCGGCGCCCAATGACACGTCTTTTGCAGAGCAGTTCGGTGCCGCGGCGCGTCTGCGCGGTCCGGCCAGCGAGGTCATGCTCGAAGCAATCGATTTGATCGGCATCAGCCCGGGTCTTTCGCCCGCCGAGCCGGCACTTGCTGCGCTGCTCGAGCCGGCACGCCAGCGCGGTTTGCCGGTGTGGGGCGAGTTTGAATTCTTTGCGCAGGAGCTCAAACGCCTGGCCGAGAGCGGCTACCAGCCCCACGTGCTGGCGATTACCGGGACCAATGGCAAGACCACGGTCACAAGCCTTGCCGGCCATCTGTGTCGCGAAGCGCGTCAGACCGTGCGCGTGGCGGGCAATATCCGCCCGGCGGTGCTCGATGCCTTGCTCGATGCAAAACAGTCGGATTCTCTGCCCCAGGTCTGGGTGCTCGAGCTGTCAAGCTTTCAGCTCGAGACCACCACTTCGTTTGCCCCTGATGCTGCGGTGTTTCTCAATCTCACGCAGGACCACCTCGATTGGCATGGCAGCATGCAGCACTATCTGGACGCCAAGCTGCGTATCTTTGCGCATGCCAGAACGCGCGTGGTGAACCGCGATGACAGCGTGGTCGTCAATGGTGAACAGGCTCTCAAGTCGAATCAGCCATTCGAGCGCATTTCGTTTGGTCTGTCTGTGCCGACCCGCGCAGGTGATTTCGGTGTCATCGAAGAAGGTGGCATGCGCTGGCTGGCGTACGCCGAGCCACTCGAAGAAGAGGCGCCGCCGTCCAGGAAGCAAAGGCGCCTGGTCGAGGTGCCGATGCGCATTATCAGGCTCATGCCGTGCGAGGCTTTGCGCATCCGCGGCGACCACAATGTATCGAATGCTCTGGCTGCGCTGGCATTGTGCCGCTCGGTCGGCCTGCCGATGGCAGCGCTGTTGCGTGGCCTGACGCAATATCGTGGCGAGTCACATCGGGTCGAAACCATCGCCCAGTTCGACGGCGTCGATTTCATCGACGACAGCAAGGGCACCAATGTGGGCGCCACGGTGGCCGCGCTCAACGGCCTGGGCAAGAAGGTCGTGCTGATCGCAGGTGGCCTGGGCAAGGATCAGGATTTTTCGCCGCTTTCGCTGCCGATCGCGCGGCGCGCACGCGCGGTGTTTCTGATTGGGCGCGACCGGGATCAGATCCGCAGCGCGATTGGCAAGGACGCCGCGGCCAATGGCGTGTCGATCGAGGACGCCGAATCCCTGCCTGAAGCAGTACAGCGCGCAGCAGCCGTGGCGCTCCCCGGTGATGCTGTGCTGCTATCACCGGCCTGCGCCAGCCTCGACATGTTTCGCGACTACGTGCACCGCGCCGACGTGTTTCGTGAATCGGTCAACGACCTCATGATGGAGGCCGGTCAGCCATGCTGAATCTCGCGACCCTGGGCGGCTCTTTGCGTGAAACGCTGGTCGGCTCGCGCGCGGGCACCATCAATACCGTCAAGCCGACCCGCTCGGCAATGATGAGCTGGGACCAGCCGCTGTTCTGGGTGTCGGTCATTTTGCTGCTGTTTGGCCTGGTGATGGTCTACTCGGCATCGATCGCCCTCTACGATTCGCCGAAATACAGCAGCCTGCGGCCGACCTACTTCCTGACGCGCCAGGCGGTCTTCATCGTGTTCGGGTTGATCGTGGGTGCGCTTGCCTTTCGCATTTCGTCGAAGACCTGGCAGCGTCTCGCGCCCTATCTCTTCGTGCTCGCAATCCTGCTGCTGGTGGCTGTGCTGATCCCGGGCATCGGCAAGGGTGTCAACGGTGCCCGACGCTGGATCCCGCTCCTCGTGGTCAACCTGCAGCCGTCCGAACTGATGAAGCTGTTCGTGGTGCTGTACGCCGCCGACTACACCGTCAGAAAGCAGGAGTGGATGCATCGCTTTTCCAAGGGCTTCATGCCGATGGCAGCCGTGATGGTGCTGGTCGGCGCCCTGTTGCAGGTCGAGCCAGATCTGGGCGCCTTCATGGTGATCGTCGCGATTGCCTTTGGCATCC
>CAZZVZ010000327.1:0-4317 GCA_964657655.1 Gammaproteobacteria bacterium
GGCGGCACATACGGACACTTGGCGACGTAGCAGATGTCGCACAGGTAGCACTGGTCGACCACCTGCTTGTACTGCGCACGGTCGACCTGCTCGAGCTCACCGTCTTCGGTTGCATCGATCAGATCAAACAAGGTGGGAAATGCGCCGCAAAGGCTGACGCAGCGCCGGCAGCCATGACAGATCTCGAACACGCGATCCATCTCGGCAGTCAGCTTGTCCTGATCGTAGAACGCCTCGGACATCCAGTCGAGCGGATGGCGCGTGGGGGCCTCGAGGTTGCCTTCTTTGATTGCCATTTTCTGTTCTGACATGACAACGGGCCCCGTGGGGCCCGTGGTTGGGGTGAGGGCCGCCTTAAGCCGCGGTCAGATAGGCGTCGAGGGTCTTTTGAAACTTGTTGGCATGGCTGCGTTCCGCCTTGGCCAGCGTCTCGAACCATAGCGCGATTTCGTCAAATCCTTCGTCGCGCGCTTCCTTGGCCATGCCCGGATACATGTCGGTGTATTCGTGGGTTTCACCCGCAATCGCCGAACGCAGCGAGTCCTCGACCGTGGCAAACGGCAGACCGGTGTCCGGATCGCCCGCGCTCTCGAGGTGTTCGAGATGTCCATGCGCGTGACCGGTCTCGCCTTCGGCTGCCGAGCGAAACACCACCGCGACTTCAGCTGCACCTGCAATGTCGGCCTGGTTCGCAAAATACAGGTAGCGCCGGTTGGCTTTTGATTCGCCCGCAAACGCGGCTTTCAGGTTTTCTTCCGTCTTGGTGCCCTTTACGCCTTTTGCCATGCCGTTCTCCTGTCGAATGAGGATGTTGCCTGGCCGCCAGTGTGGCGGTGAAGCACTGGCTCGCGCAATCGATTTTAACAATGCGTGCGATAGCGACCCTGCATCAGCGCACAGTCGCAGGCCACGGGGACGGCCGGCGGCGACTCTGCTGGATGAGCCAGCGTCTGGCCTGGAGCGACAAGGCGCGCATCGGCCGGGCGCGGCGCTGCCTGAGAAGCGCCGCTGCCACGGGCGAAATCTCGCCAATCAGCGTCTTGAGCCAGTGCCGTGTCAGCAGATGGTCGCGCAGCGCGCGCTCGCGCTCGGCGCCACGCTGGCGCATCGCCTCGTACAGTTGTGGGTGACTTTGCAGCTGCGCCACGGTCTCGACCAGCTGCTCGGCGCCGCTGATCGGAAGGTAGTCGAGCGGGCTGGTGCGCTCGAACTGCTCTTGCTCGCGATCAACCAGTAGTGCGGGCACGCCGGCGCGCCAGGCAGCCACGAGCGGGTTTGACCAGCAGCAGCCGGCCTGGCGCAGCTCGGCGCAATCTGCCACCAGCACATCGATCGCCGACAGATCGCCAAAGGGTGCGCGTTCGATGCGGCAGGAAACGCCGAGTCGGCCGAGCTGCTCGACTTGTGCATGGGTCCGCTGCCAGCGGCTTTCGCCCGCACAGGCGCTCGCGAATGCAAGGCTTGTGACCCGATTGCCGCGCCTCGCATCGCGTGACACGGTACCGGTGCTGGCCCATGGGACGATGATGCTGCGCGAGCTGCGCGGCAAGGCAAGGCCGCTTGCCACGATCTCCCAGTCGCACTGGGTGACTTCTGTCGGGTCGCTTCGGAGCGCCACCATGAAGCTGCGAAAGTACGGCAGCCACAGACGCGACAGGGAAGCTGCGTCAGCCAGATTGATGGCGTCTGGCAGCAGCGCAGCACCGCGCGTGGTCGTGACGCCGCGCTCGGCCAGCGGCCCTTCGAGCATCTGTCGTGCGCGAACAAGCCAGGCACTGGCGCCATCAGGGTGCGCGACCGGTTCGACGAAGTGAATCGGAACGGCAGGCGGCGGCATCGGTCTTTGGGGGTGAGCGGAACGGTCCAGCAGAATCCTCAAGGGCGAGGTGGTCCGGCGCTGCGTCTCGCCGGCCGGGAAGAACACCCAAGCTAGCATCGCTGGCTGATCGGCACGGGGCCATGTCCGAGCTTCGCCATGTTTTGTGATGGCACACGCCGGTTTTGCAACAGGCGGTGAATTGCGTGGCGCAGTTCGCTGCGGCAAACGCCACACCAGCAGGTTGAGCCAGCGCGTCGCGCTTGGCCTTCGGGCAGCGATTTGCAACAATCATCCAAGGCACTTCTTCCCGTCTTTCGCATGCCATCGCAGATTCGCCAAGCCCTGCCTGAAGACGCGCCATCGATCGCCGAGATCTACCAGCCGATCGTCAAGGACACCATCATCTCCTTCGAACTCGAGGTGCCTTCGATCGACGAGATGCGCCGGCGCATCCTTGACACCCAGACGCGCATGCCGTGGCTTGTCAGTGTCGACCACCACGGTGTGATCGAGGGGTACGTGTACGCCAGTCGCCACCGCGAACGAGCTGCCTATCAATGGTCGGTCGATACCACCGCCTATGTGCGCGCCGACCGACGCCAGCGCGGCATTGGCAAGAGCCTGTACCTTGAGCTGTTCGAACAATTGCGCGTGCTTGGCTATTGCCAGGCATTCGCAGGAATTGCCTTGCCCAACCCGGCCAGTATCAAGCTGCACGAATCGGTCGGATTCACGCCCATCGGGATCTACCGCAAGGTCGGTTTCAAGCTCGGTGCGTGGCACGACGTGGGCTGGTGGCAGGCCACCCTCCAGGAACCTGACCAGCCGGCGCTGCTGCTGCCAGCCGGCACACGGGACAAGGGTTCATAGGGACGCAGATTGGGCGTCGAGCTGCTGCTGCGACAGCCGCTGGATCAGGTCACGCAGCCAGCGGTGGCCGGCGTCCGACTCGCGCCGCCGGCTGAAGTGCAGCGACACCAGCAGGTCACGGCGTGCCACCTGTGGCTCGATGATGGCCGAGCCATCCCGGGCGGCGAATTCCCGCGCGATCAGGCTTGGCATGACGACGGCAAGATCGGTGGCCGCAACGATCGAGGGCAGTGCCAGAAAATGCGATGCCAGCAGGCGCACGCGCTGGCGCAGTTTCAGGCGCTCGAGGATGAGCAGGGTCTCCGAGTGGGATCTGACCGCCGCGAAATCGAGGCGGCGCAGCAGCGCCACGCCTCGTCGCTGCAGATCCTCAAGAAGAATCGGGTGCTCGCGCCGCACCAGCACCACATAGCGGTCGGCCACCAGATCGATGCGCCTGGTCTCGGTCACGAGCGGCAGGAAGCCAAAGGCGAAGTCGAGCTCGCCACGATCGAGCATGGGTGTGATGTCGGCCTGCGCCAGGGCGCGGCACTCGATCGTCAGGCCCGGCGCATGAACGCTTAATGCGGCCATCAGCTCGGGCAGAAAGCGCGCCTCGCCGATGTCGCTCATGTGCATGCGAAACACGCGCTTGGAGGCGAGCGGCTCGAAGCGTTCGGATTCGCTCAGCGCGCCTGCGATCAGATCGAGAGCCGAGGACACCGATCCGAACAGCTGGTCGGCGAGCGCCGTGGGACGCACCCCGCCATGGGCCCGCGCGAACAGCGGATCGCCGAAGAACAGGCGCAGCCGCATCAGGCCATTGCTGGCCGCCGGCTGACTGAGGTGCAGGCGGGTCGCGGCGCGACTGACGCTCCTTGTCTGGTAGACGGCCGAGAACAATCTCAGGAGGTTCAGATCGAGTCGCTCGATATTCATCATATGAATGAGACTTAGCGGTCTCATATTATTGATGATTAAGCCGATCAGGTCCACACTGCGCCCACAACCAGAGGTGAAGCCGTGGAAGTATCGTTCAGCAAGGAAATCGAGCAGCTGCGTCAGGGCGAGGGCAGCACCTTTCACGGCGAGGGAATTCTGGCCATCACCAAAGCCCTGCTGCAGTCGGGCGTGGCCTATGTCGGCGGCTACCCGGGCTCGCCGATCTCGCATCTGCTCGATGTCATGGTGCAGGCCAAGCCCTACATGGATGAACTCGGGGTGCACGTGCAGGCCTGCTCCAACGAGGCCTCGGCGGCAGCCATGCTGGGGGCTTCGATCAACTATCCGGTGCGAGGCGCTGTCACCTGGAAGTCGATCGTCGGGACCAACGTGGCGTCGGATGCACTGTCCAACCTGTCGTCGCCCGGTGTCATGGGCGGCGCACTGGTGGTGGTGGGAGAAGACTACGGCGAGGGCGCCTCGGTGATCCAGGAACGCACCCAGGCATTTGCGCTCAAGTCGTCCATGCTGCTGCTCGATCCACGTCCCGATCTCGAGACCATGGTCGATCTGGTCGAGCATGCCTTCAGGCTTTCCGAGGCATCCAACATGCCAGCGATGATGGAGCTGCGCATCCGTGCCTGCCACGTGCGCGGCAGCTTTCAGTGCAAGACCAATCGTGCCCCGGCCATATCGACGCGCCATCT
>CAZZVZ010000328.1:0-4313 GCA_964657655.1 Gammaproteobacteria bacterium
GTTCGTGACTGGACTGCTCTGTGATCCTTCATCGACTCACCCCACGGTTGAGGTCGGCACTCGCAGCTGTTCGCAAGACCCTATTGAGCGTTGAGCGTATTTGCTTTAGCGCTACGAAATCCATTGGGATACTTGGCCTGCCAGCGCCACGTGTCAATGCACGCCTGCTCAATTCCAAACTCCGCCTGCCAGCCAAGTAACTGATGCGCCAACGCTGGATCCGCAAAATAGCGCGCCACGTCACCGCTGCGTCTTGGCCCGATATGAAATGGAACAACCCGCCCGCAAGCCACCTGGAAAGCGTGGACCACCTCGAGCACGGTGCTGCCAACACCCCGTCCGAGGTTGATCGCAACGGCGCCGTCGAGCCGGTCGATGTGGGTCAGCGCGGCGAGGTGTCCGCGTGCCAGGTCAACCACGTGAATGTAGTCGCGCTCACCGGTGCCGTCGCGAGTCTCGTAATCATTGCCGTGGATGGTCAGCTCTGCGAGTTTCCCGACTGCGACTTGCGCCACGTACGGCAGCAAATTGTTGGGCGTGCCGCTCGGGTCTTCCCCGATCTCGCCGCTCGGATGGGCGCCCACCGGGTTGAAGTAGCGCAGCAGCGCGATGCGCCAGCGCCGCTCTGAGATCGCCAGGTCTCGCAGCATGCCTTCGACCATGGCTTTGGATCGGCCATACGGGCTTTCCGGGGCGAGCCGTGCTGACTCTGGCACGGGGACTGCCTCCGGATCTCCATAGACCGTGGCAGATGAACTGAACACCAGCCGGTAGACCCCGAACTGCTGCATGACCTCGGCCAGCAACAGCGATCCGAACAGATTTGTCTCGTAGTAGAGCAAGGGCTTGGCGACCGATTCGCCGACGGCTTTCAAGCCTGCAAAATGAATTGCGGCATCGATCTGGTGCTCGCCAAACAGTTTCTTGAGCGTTGCGCGGTCGCGCACATCGCCGCGCACCAGGGTCAGCTGACCAGGCGCCAGAAAGCGCACACGCTCGATCGCATCGGGATGGCTGTTGCAGAAGTTGTCCAGGACCACCACCCGAAACCCGGCCTTGAGCAGCTCCACACAGGTATGCGAGCCGATGTAGCCAGCACCGCCGGTCACGAGGATGGTGTCGGCCATCAGGTGCTTTCGTCGACGCTCACAAAGACGCGCACCTGGCGCAGCCAGGGATGCGAATCGACCAGACCGCGTAGCTCGCGTGCCAGATGGCCGCCTTGCAGCCCGCTTGCACTGGACGCGATGACCAGCGCATCGATTTCAACCTGACCTTCGAGGAAATGGATTGGCGAGCTGTCGAGCAGCATCACGCCCGGTGGCAATCGCGACTCGAGCAGCTTCAGGATTTCTGCGCGCGCGGGTGCCGGATGCGGTTCTGCAGCACTGGCATCGTCCTCGGCATCGATATGCACCAGAAAATCAGACATCGCATGATGCTTGCGCACCCGTTCTGCTGCAGCTTCTGCGATCCGGTGGCCTTCCGAGACGCTGACACGCTGGCCCACCTGGATATGCGCGTCGCCGGTCAGGCGATCGCCACTGTGGCGCGTCCTCAGCTGATGCACGGCAATCACGCCTTCGGTTTCGCGCAACTCGCGCCGGATTGAATTGCTGGTGGCGACATCGGTCGCCCTGTCTGTCAGCACGTCGAAGGCCTTGGCCCCGAAGCGCCAGCCCATGCGCAGCAGCATGGCTGCCACGACCAGTGCTGCGAGCGGATCGAAGATGGTAATGCCGGCGAGATTGCCGAGGATACCAATCACCACGACCACCGATGACAGCGCGTCTGAGCGCGCGTGCCAGGCGTCGGCTTCGAGCACGCTTGAGCCAAGGCGACGTGATACGCGCAGCAGATAGCGAAACAGCGTCTCCTTGGTGAACAGCGCGATCACGGCCACCACCAGGGCGCTCGACTTGACCGGATAGAGGCCATAGCCTGTTTGCAGCAGCGACAGGCTGTGCCAGATGACGCCCACGCCTGCGCCGATCAGGAGCGCCGACAACAGGATTGCCGATGCATTCTCGAAGCGGTGGTGACCGTAGGGGTGCTCGAGATCGGGCGGCGCTTCTGAGGCACGCGCAGTCGACATCACCACGACATCGCCGACCACGTCGGCGAGTGAATGAAAGCCGTCTGCGATCAGACCCTGCGAGCTGGTCAGAACGCCGGCTGTGACCTGCAGGATCGACAGGCCCAGATTGACGAACGCAGCGAGCAATGCGCTGCGCTCGGTCTGGGCTGCGCGTGGCGCCAGGGCCTTGGCGGCGTCGGTCATTGGAGCGACGGGCTGTGCCACGGCTTCTTGCATGGAAGAGTCGAGATTGGACAAACGGGTGACGGCGCAGCGCGCCAGGGCTTGCGGCAAATCGCCAAAGGCACATTGTGCCCTACCGGCGCCAGACGGCGCTTGGTCCCTACGAGCCAGCACAAAAGGCTGGGCCCGTCACTGGCTATTGCTCAAAGGGAGTCAGGTGGAAGTCGGCACCAGCCATGCTCTTGTTGCAGTGCTGGCACCCGCTTGCCTTCGACCTCGAATTGATGGCGCATGACGCGCCATGCCGGCAGCGGAATCGCCGCCAGGCGATTTGCGACTAGACGATTTGCGCTGCTTCGATCAGCTTGGTTACAGTCCAAGCCTTGGTCTTCGAAATCGGAGCGGTCTCCTGAATTTCGACGGTATCGCCTTCGTTGTACTGGTTGGTCTCGTCGTGCGCGTGATACTTCTTCGAGCGCACCATGATCTTGCCGTACAGCGGATGCTTCACCTTGCGTTCGACCAGCACTGTCACAGTCTTGTTCATCTTGTTGCTGACGACCCGACCGACCAGTGCACGAGTCAGATTCTCGCTTTGCGTTTGGCTGGTTGCGCTCATGCTTTTTTCGCCTTCTCGTTCATTACGGTCCGCACACGCGCGATGTCGCGACGGAGCTTCTTAAGCTGGCTGGTGTTATTCAGTTGCTGGGTCGCGATCTGCATGCGCAGACCAAACTGCGCCTTCAGCAGTTCGCCTAGTTCCTTGTCCAGACCGGCTTTGTCTTCACTTCTGAGTTCAGATGCCTTCATGATGGTTCCTTTAGGCGCCGACTTGACGGATTACGAACGTCGTCAGGATCGGCAGCTTGGCGGCCGCCAGGCGGAACGCCTCGCGTGCCAGCGTCTCATCGACGCCGTCCATTTCATAGAGCACCTTGCCCGGCTGGATCTCAGCCACGTAGTACTCCGGGTTGCCCTTGCCGTTACCCATCCGGACTTCGGCAGGTTTTTGCGAGATCGGCTTGTCCGGGAAAATGCGAATCCAGATCCGGCCGCCACGCTTGATGTGACGGGTCATGGCGCGGCGTGCAGCTTCGATCTGACGTGCTGTCAGCCGACCGCGACCGACCGCCTTCAGGCCATATTCGCCGAACGACACATTGGTGCCGCGCGTTGCGATGCCCTTGTTGCGGCCCTTTTGTTCCTTGCGATACTTTCTGCGTGCGGGTTGCAGCATGTTTATTCTCCAGCCTTTGTACCGGCAGGTTTATCGCCCGTCGCAGCAGCAGCTGGTGCTGCTGCCTTGCGCACACGCTTGACGACTGGCGGTTTGGGCGCGTCGGTCGCGGGTGCAGCAGCAGCGGGTGCAGCGGCCTGATCAGCACCCTCGGCACGGCGCGGTGCGCGCGGCGTACGGGTACCAGACGGCGCCTTGCGCGCTGGACGGCGTTCTTCTTTTTCCACTTCAGGTGCGGGGACTGCCGGTGCTTCGTTGGCAGCCAGGCGATCGCCCTTGTAGACCCAGCACTTGATTCCGATGATGCCGTAAGTCGTGACGGCTTCCGAAAAACCATAGTCGATGTCGGCACGCAGGGTGTGCAACGGCACACGGCCTTCGCGATACCACTCGGTACGGGCAATCTCGATACCGTTGAGGCGTCCCGACGACATGATCTTGATGCCCTGGGCGCCCAAACGCATGGCGTTTTGCATGGCGCGCTTCATGGCACGACGGAACATGATGCGCTTTTCGAGCTGCTGTGCAATCGAATCGGTGATCAGCTGAGCATCGATCTCGGGCTTTCTGATTTCTTCGATATTGACGTGCACCGGCACGCCCATGCGCTTTTGCAGTTCGACCTTGAGCGACTCGATATCCTCGCCCTTCTTGCCGATCACCACACCAGGACGCGAGCTGAAAATCGTAATGCGTGCGTTCTTGGCAGGACGCTCGATCACAACACGACCAACCGAGGCGTTCTTCAGACGCTTCTTCAGAAACTCGCGAACCTTCAGATCCTCGTTGAGCATGGTGGCAAAATTGTTATTGCCG
>CAZZVZ010000329.1:0-4309 GCA_964657655.1 Gammaproteobacteria bacterium
CCTTCGAGCATTCGCTGGCGGCCGAGATGTATGGCTTTACCGAGCCCAATGCCCGCGAAGGCCTCAAGGCACTGAGGGAGAAGCGGGCGCCGAATTTCTCCCAATAAGACGAGCTAGCCTGCATCCTTGTGGCGCCTGGCACGAAGGCGCAGCTGCTCGGCCAGTGCATCGACGTCGATCGGCTTGACCAGATGCGCATCGAAACCAGCCTCGAGCGAGCGCGCGCGATCGTTGCTCTGGCCGTAGCCCGTGACCGCAATCAGGTAGGCACTGCGCGTCTCGGCCAGCTGGCGCAGCTTGCCGGCCACTTCCAGTCCACTCATGCCAGGCAGGCCAATGTCGAGCAGGACCACATCGGGCGCCAGTTGTGCTGCGACGCTGAGCGCGCTTGGTCCATCGTAGGCGGCTGTGGCGTGATGGCCGAACAGTCTGAGCAATTCGCACAGCGTTTCGGCCGCATCGAAATTGTCATCGACCACCAGCACGGTCAGTGACAATGCTTCGCTGGCTGCTGTGTGATGTTCGACCTTGCCGGCCACCGCGCCTGCCAACGGCAGGCGCACCGTGAAGATGCTGCCGCGACCGATGCCCTCGCTTTGCGCCAGCACCGTTCCGTGATGCAGTTCGATCAGGCGTTTGACCAGCGTCAGCCCGATGCCAAGACCGCCCTGGGCCCGGTCGAGCGCACGTTCCGATTGCGTGAACAGGTCGAACACATGCGGCAAGATGGCAGCGCCAATACCAATGCCGGTGTCGCTCACTGTGACCACCACCTGCTGCTGATCGATGACCGCAGACAGGATGATGCTGGCGCCTGCCTCAGAATACTTGGAGGCATTGTTCAACAGGTTACCGAACACCTGGGTCAATCTGTGCAGATCGCCGTTGACGTGCATCTCCTGCGCTGCGATCTCGGCCCTGAAGTTCTGGCGCCGTGCCGTGAACAGATTCTCGTTGATCTCGATGGCGCGGTTGAGCGGGTCGGTGATGTCGAGGATTTCCATGCGCAGCGAAATTTTTCCGCTGGTAAAACGCGCCACATCGAGCAGGTCGTTGACCAGGCTGCTCAGATGCTCACTCTGACGCTCGATCACCCCAATGGCGTGATCGAGGACGCGCCTGTCCTCACCTCGGGTGGTCCTGACCAGGGCGACGGCAGTGGCGATGGGGGCAAGCGGATTGCGCAGTTCGTGACCCAGCATGGCGAGAAATTCGTCCTTTCGGCGATCCGAGCGCTGCAGTTCTTCCTCGACGGCTTTGCGCTGCGAGATATCGATGCCCGATGCCACCAGGAAGACCGGCTTCTCGTGGCCGTCATAGACCGGCGCAATCGAGGCGTCGATGGTGATGTACACCCCTTGCGCAATGCGCGCCCTAAGATCGGTGCGCGAGGTCTTGCTGTTGGCGGCGTCGATGATCAGCTGCTCGACCTTGAGCGCCACCTGGGCGTCGTAGCTGAACAGGAAGCTGTCATGAAGGCGCCGCCCCACCAGATGTTGCGAGGCGCGTCCGCCGATGGCTCGCGCCTCGCCGTTGATCTGCATGACGGTACCATCGGGCGACAGCAGCAACACGAAGGCGATCACGTTTTCAAGGATGAGACGCAGATGCATCTCGTTCTCGCGCAACGCGGCGATGGCCTGACGCGCTTCTGAGATGTCCTCGAACATCACCATCAAGACCGGATCACTGGTTTCACCGGCCGGCTTGATCAGGTTGACCGAAATGCGCACGTCAAGGGTCGAGCCATCCCTTCGTTGCAGGACCGCCTCGCGCACCATGAAATGGCCGTCGCCGTGCCGCACATCGCGCAGGGTGTCCTCCACCACAAGCCGCGTCTCGGGTGTGAACAGCATTCCGAACGGCTTGTCCTGGAGCGCTGCAGCCGAGTGGCCGGTGAGGGTCTCGAGGCGCCGGTTGAGGCGAATCATGCGGCCTGTGTTGACATCGATATTGGCGTTGCCCACGCCGGCCTCGTCGAACAACGCGCGATACTGCGCCTCGCTGCGCTCGAGTGCACGCGTGAAGCGGCGTTTGTCGGCGACGTCGCGAAAGGCCAGCACCACGCCTGCCACACTGCCATCGGGATCAAGGATCGGTGCGGCGCTTTCCTCGATCGGGGTCTCGCTGCCCGCCTTGTTGAGCAGCAGGGTGTGATTGGCAAGGGCAACCCCCTGGCCGCCATCGAGCACGCGTCGCACCGGCTGCTCGCTGGGGGTGCGGCTGTCCTCGTCGATGATGGAAAAAATCGTCTCGATGGATGCGTCGTGCTGGTCTTCGGGCCAGCCGGTGAGTCTGCTTGCGACTGGATTGATGTAGTCCACGTGGCCGTGCCGATCGGTCACGATGACGCCGTCGCCGATGCTGGCCAGGGTGGTGCGAAAGCGCTCCTTCTCGGCATGCAGCAGCGTCGCGTGCTGGGCACGTCTGCGACGATCACGCATGGTGACGAGCGCCAGGAACAGCATCAGTGACAGTCCGAGCGCGGCCGCCACGAACACCATCAGACGTGCGTTGTTGTAGGCGGCACGCGACCGCGCCTGGATTTCGCCCAGGCGCGTGAACTCGACGTTCCTGATTTCGAGATTGCTGGCGCGAATCCGGTCCATCAGCTGCTTGCCGCGTCCGCCTTCGACCAGCGCGATCGCGCCGGCACTGTCACCGCTTTGCTTGAGCGCAATGGCGCTCTTCAGGTCGTCGAATTTTTCGTGGCAGATGGACTGCATCTGCTTGAGACGCTCGAGCTGTTCGGGCGAATCGCGCAGGCTTTCGCGTACCGTGGTGAAGCGCAGATCGATGGCGGCGCTGGCCTTGAGATACGGCTCGAGATAGCTTGCATCACCGGTCAGGAGGTAACCACGCTGGCCGGACTCCGCGTCCTGCAGTGCCGAGAACAGTTCGCGCAGCTGGTTTTCTGCGATCAGCACGCGCCTGACCGTAAAGTCTTCGCTTTGCATCACGGCAAGGTTTCGGGCCGTGATCAGTGCTGTACCGATCATGACCAGAACCACAGCCAGAAAAAACACCGAGAGAGGAAAACCGCCGCGCCGCATGTGCTGCTGCTGTCTGGGTGTTGCAGGAAGGTCGATTCTGCCACGTCAGCATGACGCGCACCGTGGGCAACTTCTCTCAAGCAGGAATTGCGCTTGCTGCCCCGCGCGAGAGTGTCCGGCTGCGTCAGCCTTTGGCGGCGCCTGCATCGCGCGACAGGTTGGCGCGCAGCGATGCGGCCACCGGCGCCTTGCCCGTCAGATAGCCCGACAGCCCACTGATGGCCAGCTGGGCAGGCTGGCCGCGCGCTGCGAAATGCAGCGTGCCGGTGTAGTCGAGGTTAAGACGCGCGTCGCGACACCCCGAGAGCGTGATGACCACCGAATTCTCGGCTTTGCTGTATGAGCCGGTCAGGCGCCCGTGCAGCGTGCAGCCCTGTTCGCGCAGCTGGCCACTGACGCTTTCATCGCTCGCGACCACCAGCGTGAGCTGATTGCTTTGCGGCGACAGCGCGACCGTCTTGTCACTCACGGTGAGCAGCAAGGCGGCGCTGCCGTGCCAGGCGCCTTCGGGCACATCCGGCGTGGTTGCCTCGAGATGGCCGCTGCTTTTGATCGAATTGGGCGCATCGCCATCACCCGAGCTGATCTTCTGCCCGCCCGCACACGGCTTGTCGGTCAGGGTCACCTGGCCATCCTTGGTGCAGCGATAGATCGACTGGGCGGCTGCATCCGCTGAAGCGGCGGCGAGCAGCAGCGCCATCGAGGCGAGCAGAAATTTCTCTTTCATCGATAGAACCATGTTCGAACTCTCGCAATCAAAGCATGATAATTCGCCAGGCACGAGTATGCGACGTTCAGTCCGGCGTGCCAGCAATTTCAACATCACGGAGGAGAAAAAGATGAAGCAGACGCTCAAATTGGTCGGCATGACGCTTGGCACGGTGTTTTGTATGGCCGTGTTCGCCCAGCAACCAGCGCCTACACCGACCACTCAGCCCACGCCGGCTGCAATGCCGATGCAAAAGACACCGGCAGCACCAATGGCCGCGCCCGCTGCCGCCGCCCCAATGGCGACGGCGCCACAGACGCAGCCGATGGTCAGCGCCGGTGGTCCCGGGCAGGTGTGGGTCAACACCAAATCCAAGGTGTATCACTGCTACGGCACCAGGTACTACGGCAAGACCGCCGCCGGCAGTTACATGACTGAGGACCAGGCCAAGGCCACCTGTGCTCGTGCCGACCACGGCAAGGCCTGCTCGTAGATAGCGCGCGGCAGGCGCGTGGCCTGCCGCGCGCTTTGGTCATGCGTTTTGATC
>CAZZVZ010000330.1:0-4288 GCA_964657655.1 Gammaproteobacteria bacterium
AACGCTGGTTCCAGCCAAAGCGCTCGGCGCCGGCCCGGTAAGCCTCAACCGTGTGACGCGAGGAAAACGGCCGTCCCGAGGTCGGGTCCTTGTCCGGCTCATTCCTGATGCGCAGCTCGATCGGATCGATGCCCATGTGTTCGGCCAGTTCGTCGACTGCACATTCAAGCGCAAAGGTGCCGACCGCCTCGCCGGGCGCGCGCATGAAGGTGTTGGCCAGCATGTCCATGTCGGCCGTCTTGACGTCGAGCAGGAAGCTGCTTGCTGCATAGGCAGAATGAGCCGGCATCACGAATGGCTCAGGCATGTTGTTCTGCCTCGACTTGACGCTCACCCCGGTATGGATCAGCGCCGTGAAGTGGCCATCCTGGTCGGCGCCGATGGCAAGTCGCTGCTCGGTATTGGTTCTGCCACCGACCACGCGATAGACGCCTTCGCGGGACAGTATCAGCCTGACCGGGCGGCCCGACATCTTGGCTGCCGCCGCGGCCAGGATCTGATGCTGCCACAGGGTTTTGCCGCCGAAACCGCCGCCCACGAAAGGTGATGTCACGTGCACCTGTTTCTCGTCGATCCCGAATATCTCGGCCAGCGACCAGGCCATGTGGCTGACGCACTGTGAGGCGTCATGCACGATCAGCTGGTCTTCTTCCCAGTAGGCGGTCACGGCGTGCAGCTCGATGGCATTGTGGTTGTGACGCGGGGACGAATAGATCTGATCGGTCTGGTGCACAGCGCTGCCGAGCATCTTCTCGGCATCGCCAATCTTCATCAGCAGCGATTCGCCCTGGAATTCACCCTGTTTCTGGTCGGCCTTGGCAATTTCGAAGGCTGTGACCGAGGCCTCTTCCTGATACTCGACCACGATCAGCGAGGCGCCGTGCTCGGCGGCCTCCTGCGAGTCTGCCAGGACCACGGCGATCGGCTGGCCGTTCCAGTGGATCAGGGCGTCTTGCATCACCGGCAATTCATCGCCGCCTGCAGCCTTGGGATTGGACATGAAGAGCGGCGCAGGCTTCATCTTGGGCGCGTTCTTGTAGCTCATGACAGCAACCACCCCTTCGGCCTCTTCTGCCTTGGTGGTGTCGAGCCTCGTGATGCGTCCCTTGGCAATGGTGCTAAAGGCGAGCGCCGCGTACACCATGCCGTCGACAAAGAATTCACCCGCAAAGCGCGCGGCGCCCTTGACCTTGAGCGGCCCGTCGACCCGCGACACCGCAGCGCCAATCAGACCATGCTCCTGAGCGATCAGCGGATCGGGTTTGCCGCCCGGCAACCAGCTTTCAGGCGCGAGTTCGACCGCCTTCTTCATCAATGCCTGCGCCGCTTCCTGAATGATGTTCATGCGTTGTTCTCCGCGAGTTCGGTAAGGACGGCCGTGATGAGGCGCGTCGCCAGTTCCGGTTTGAAGGCATTGCCACTGAACACCTGCGCGCTGGCCAGTTCGACTTCTGCGGCACGCCGAAAGCTCGCCTCGATGGCGGGCTGGCCGATCAGTGCTGCTTCTGCCGCCCTGGCGCGCCAGGGTTTGTGCGCCACGCCGCCCAATGCCAGCCGGACATCGCGCACAGTCCCGTCTTCGATATCGAGCGCAGCGGCAACAGACACCAGCGCAAAGGCATAACTGGATCGATCGCGTACCTTGCGATAGGTCGAGCCATGTGCGAAGGAAAGCGCTGGCAGCTCGACGGCGGTAATCAACTCGCCCTCGTGAAGTTCAGTATCGATCTCAGGATGCTCGCCCGGCAGACGATGCAAGTCGGTGAAGGCAATCTGACGCGCGCCGCTGGCGCCCTCGATGTGCACGATGGCATCGAGCGCGGCGAGCGCCACGCACATGTCCGAGGGGTGGGTCGCAATACATGCGCTCGATGCACCGAGAATGGCGTGAATCCGGTTGAAGCCCGCAATCGCATCGCAGCCCGAGCCTGGCGTGCGCTTGTTGCAATGCGCTGCCTCATCGTAGAAATAAAGGCAGCGCGTCCTCTGCAGCAGGTTGCCGCCCACGGTCGCCATGTTGCGAATCTGGCCGGACGCGCCGGCCAGGATGGCGCGCGACAGCGCCGGAAAGCGCGCGCGGATCGAGCGGTCGGCGGCGACCGCGGTATTGGTGGCGCCCGCGCCGATGAGGATGCTGCCGTCGTCTCGCGCCTTGATGTCGCGCGAGATGCCGGTGACATCAACCAGAAAGCGCGGTGCAGCGATGCCTTCTCGCATCAGGTCGACCAGGTTGGTGCCACCACCAAGATACTTGCTGCCCTCGGCTCCCTGGCTGATGCGCACTGCCTCGGCGACGTCACCGGCGCGCTGGTATTCGAACTGATTCATGACGTCACCTCTTCGCCGAAGGTTTCCATGATGGCATCGACAATGCCGTTGTAGGCGCCGCAGCGGCACAGGTTGCCGCTCATGCGTTCACGCAATTCGTCATGCGTCAGCGCGATGTCGCGCTGCTCGAGCTGTTCGGTCTTGACGCTTGGCACCCCGCGCGCGATCTCACGACTCATGCCGATCGCAGAGCAGATCTGTCCGGGCGTGCAGTAGCCGCACTGAAAGCCGTCATGGGCAATGAAGGACGTTTGCAGCGGATGGGGTGTTTGCTGGTCACCCAGGCCTTCGATGGTGGTAATTTCGCGTCCTTGATATTGCACCGCCAGCGCCATGCACGAGTTGATCCGTTCGCCGTCGACCAGCACCGTGCAGGCACCGCAGGCACCCTGGTTGCAGCCTTTCTTGGAGCCGGTCAGATGCAGGTGTTCGCGAAGCAGGTCAAGCAGCGAGGTGCGGATGTCGACATCGATGTCGTGTTCCTGCTGGTTGATGAGAAAATGCATGAGGGCTCCTCGGCTCAGAAAATTCTTGGGGGACGTTGCGGGCAAAGCTCTATATTTCAGCTGACATAGCGCGAAGGGTCGTGCCCCCCGCCATGCGGGCAAGAGAGCACGTGTTATGCCGGAGGGCATGACATGGCCTCTTGGGTGGACATCACCAATCGCCCAAAGCTGCTGTTGCACAGCCGGATTGGTAGCATGGCTGCGTTGAAGGATTGCCAGGGGTCAGGCGTTGGTGCAGGACGTAAAAAATACGCAGACAGAACCAGCCGCAGGCCGAAAGGTCGGGCCGCTTCGTAAAGTGATCCACTGCGATTGCGACTGCTTCTATGCCGCCATCGAGGAACGTGACAACCCGAGCCTGAAAGGCAAGCCACTTGCCGTCGGTGGATCTGCCGACAGCCGGGGCGTGGTGGCGACCTGCAACTATGAAGCGCGCGCCTTCGGCGTCCACTCCGCCATGCCGACGCGCGAAGCGCTCAGGCGCTGCCGCGATCTGATCGTGCTCAAGCCCTCGATGGACAAGTATCGCGCCGCGTCACGCGAGATTTTTGGCGTATACCGCAGCTACACCGAGCTGGTCGAACCTCTCTCGCTCGACGAGGCGTTCCTCGATGTCAGCGGCAGTCCGTTTCATGACGGCAGTGCCACCCGGATCGCGCGCGAGATCAAGCTGCGCGTCAAGCAGCAGGTCGGCATCACAGTCTCGGCCGGCGTAGCGCCCAACAAGTTCCTGGCCAAGATCGCGAGCGACTGGGAAAAGCCCGACGGTCTGACCGTGATTCGTCCTGAACAGGTCGATGCGTTCGTCGCCGCCCTGCCGGTGTCGCGCATCTTCGGCGTGGGTGCGGTGACAGCAGGAAAACTCAACGCAGCCGGCTTTCACACCTGTGCGGACGTACGTGCGCGCAGCAGAGAGGATCTGCGCCAGATGTTCGGCTCGCTCGGTGATCGACTGTTCGAGCTGGCGCGCGGCAATGACCAGCGGCCGGTCGAGCCCAATTCACAGCGCAAATCTCTTTCCACCGAGACCACCTACAACGTCGATCTGAAAAGCCTGGCTGAATGCGAAAGCGAACTCGCCAAGCTGATCGAGGATCTCAAGCAGCAGGTTCCCAAACTAAAAGATGGAGACCGTATCGAATCGGTGTTCGTGAAAATCCGCTTCGACGATTTCAGGAAGACCACGGTCGAGCGGCGCGCCACGGCTGTGCACGACAGCCAGATCATTGAAATGCTCAAGACCGGCGTGGCGCGCCATGCCCGCGCAGTGCGTCTGCTTGGGGTCGGCGTGCGCGTTGCGCGCGATGATTTTCTAAGGCAGATGGCGCTGTTCTCGGCGGAATAGGCGATTCGCATCGGAGCAGCTCAGCGCTTGCGGCAACGTAATCCAGCGCCGCCAGGGCCTTCATTGCAGTCAGTCCAGAAACGGCAGCCCGACGTAATTTTCCGCCAGC
>CAZZVZ010000331.1:0-4284 GCA_964657655.1 Gammaproteobacteria bacterium
GCGCTGCGCGCCGACCGGGTGCAGCACCCGATGGATCCAGAAAGCTTCGTGCGCGACCGGCGCGACAGCGCGCGTGACGCTCCCAAGGGACGCGTTGATCTGGATCGATTCGACTGGCGTGGGGAACAGCGACCCAATACGCCGCTCACCAGAAGTGTGATCTATGAAGCCCACGTGCGTGGCATCTCGATGCTGCGTCACGACCTCGACGCCAGCGTGCGCGGCACCTTCGCGGCGCTAGCCGACCCCCATTTCATCGGCCATCTGAAGCGTCTTGGTGTCACCGCCATTGAACTGCTGCCGGTGCACGCGGTGCTGCACGACTACTTCCTGCGCGAGGCAGGCCTTTGCAATTTCTGGGGCTACAACAACGTCAATTACTTTGTCGTCAACCCGCAATACCTCGCCAGCGACTCACTCAATGAAGTGCGTCAGGCGATCAAGGATTTTCACGACGCGGGCCTCGAGGTGATTCTCGATGTGGTCTACAACCACAGCGGCGAGGGCAACGAGCGCGGACCGACGATCAGCTTTCGCGGTCTTGACGATGCCACCTATTACCTGCACGAACCCGATGCGCCCGAGCGTTACATCAACGACACCGGCTGCGGCAACACGCTGGCAGTGTCGCGCCCCAAGGTGATGCAGATGGTGCTCGACTCACTGCGCTATTGGGTCAGCGACATGCACATCGACGGCTTTCGTTTCGATCTGGCACCAACCCTCGGGCGCGAACCTTATGACTACGATATCGGCGCCGGTTTCTTCGATGCACTGATGCAAGATCCGGTGCTGTCGCAGGTCAAGCTGATTGCCGAGCCGTGGGACGTGGGCTGGGGTGGCTACCGGGTGGGACAGTTTCCGCCCGGATTTAGCGAGTGGAACGACAAGTTTCGCGACTGTGTCAGACGTTTCTGGCGCGGCGACGACGGTGTGCGCAGCGAATTCGCCGGACGCCTTTCCGGCTCGCCGGATCTGTTCGAGCACGACGGGCGCGGCACCGAGGCAAGTCTTAATTTTGTCACAGCGCACGACGGCTTCACCATGATGGATCTGGTGAGCTACGCCACCAAGCACAATCTCGCCAACGGCGAGAACAACCGTGACGGCGGCGACAGCAACTGGTCCTCCAACTGGGGCGACCGCGACGCCTCCGACGATCCGGAAGTGTGCGCACTGCGCGAGCGCGTGATGCGCTCGATGCTGATTACCCTCTTCATGTCGCACGGCGTGCCGATGCTGCTGGGGGGCGACGAATTCGGCCGTAGTCAGGGCGGCAACAACAACGCCTACTGTCAGGACTCAACCATCTCGTGGGTCGACTGGCGCTTGCTCGATCATCCGCGCGGCCAGACCCAGGCCAGTTTCGTGGCAGCGCTGACCGCGTTGCGCCGTGAGCTGCCGATGGTGCACAACCCTTTTTTCATGCACGGCAAGCTGCTTGCAAACGGCATGCGCGATACGGAGTGGTTTGATTGCGACGGCAACGTGGTGCCGTGGGACAGCTGGTCGAATCCGGGCATCAAGACGCTGGCGCTGCGGCGCGCGGCGCTCGCAGACGATGGCAGAACTGTCGCCTTGCTGCTGATCTTTAACGCTTCGCATGGGGTGGCGCGCTTCGTGCTGCCTGATGGTGGCGCACCCTGGCAGCGCCGTCTTGACGGATTCGACGGCAGCACTGCAATGGAACACGTGACGCAGACTTTTATCGACATTGCCGCCCACAGCGCGTGTGTCTTTACCGCCGCGAAATAACTCAGACTGATTCGTAATGAGTGAAGCAATGCCATCGGCGACCAGCGGTCGTTTCGGTCCCCTTTTTCTTGCAGACGGCGAGGTGTTGTTCCGCCTGTACGCCCCGGGTGTGGATAGCGTCATGCTCGAGCTGCACGGCCTCGGCCGCCACCCGATGCGCGCCGACGGCTCAGGCTGGTATTACGCCAACCTGCTGTGTCCTGCAGGGACCTCTTACGCCTTCGTGATGCCCGACGGCACCACAGTGCCCGATCCTGGCTCCAGAGCGCAGAGCGTCGACGTGGTCGGTGCCTCGTTGCTGGTCGACCCCAACAGCTACCAATGGAGCGATAACAGCTGGCGCGGGCGCCCCTGGCACGAGACCGTGGTCTACGAACTCCATGTCGGGCTGCTGGGCGGCTTTATCGGGGTCACCAAGCGCCTGCCTGAATTGGCGAGCTATGGCATCACCGCGGTGGAATTGATGCCGGTCGCCGACTTCGAAGGCCAGCACAACTGGGGCTACGATGGCGTCCTGATGTTTGCGCCGGATCGCGCTTATGGCTCGCCCGACGAACTGAAGGCGCTGATCGACGTGGCGCACGGTCTTAACATGTCGGTGTTCCTCGACGTGGTCTACAACCACTTCGGACCGAGCGGCAATTACCTGCCGATGTACGCTCCGACTTTTTTCCGGGAAGACATCCATACCCCGTGGGGCGCGGCGATCGACTTCAGGCGTGATGAGGTGCGCCAGTTCTACAACGAGAATGCGCTCTACTGGCTGTCTGAATACCGCTTCGACGGGCTGCGTTTTGATGCTGTGCATACCATCGAGGACGACGGCTGGCTGGCGCTCCTGCCGGATTATCTGCGCTCGCAACTGCCAGGTCGCCACGTGCATCTGATCCTCGAGAACGACCGCAACGAAGCGCGTCTGCTCGAGTGCGGCTTTAATGCGCAGTGGAACGACGATGTGCATCACACCATTCATGTGCTGCTGACCAATGAACGCGAGGCGTACTACGAAGATTACGCCCAGGCGCCGGCCGAACAGCTGGCGCGTGCCTTGTCGCAGGGCTTCGCCTATCAGGGTGAGGCCTCGGCGCATCGTCAGGGCGCGCCACGCGGCACGCCCTCAGGCCATCTGCCGCCGCAGTCGTTCATCAGCTTCTTGCAGAACCACGACCAGATCGGTAACCGTGCGCGCGGCGAACGGCTGGGCCATCTGACCAGTCCCGAGCAGCTGGCTGCCGCTTTTACGCTGATTCTGCTGATGCCCCATATTCCGATGCTGTTCATGGGTGAAGAAATCAACAGCCTTGCGCCCTTTTACTTCTACGCCGATTACCAGGGCGAACTGGCAGAAGCGGTACGACGCGGAAGACGTGCGGAGTTCGCACGCTTTACCGCGTTCGCAGATCTGGCCGACCTGGTGCCCGATCCCACCGCACTTGCCACCTTCGAGGCATCGCGCGTCGAGTACGTCGGCGTCTTGAACCAGGACGCGGCGACGCTGCGCCACAGCTCCCTGATCCGGACCCTCCTGACCCTTCGCAACACCGTCCTCGCTCCGCGCTTTGACGGCGCTCGCAGCGTCATGGCCGAGGCGGTGGCCGACACTGCCGTATTCGCCCAATGGCGTCTGAACGACGGACGTTTTCTGTGTATCTTCTCGAATCTTGGTGCCACCGATGTCATCATCGACCACGTCATGTGCAGGTCTGCTGAAGTGCTGTTCGAGAGCGCCAATGACGCAGCCGAACACGCGGCTACCAAGTGCCTGCTGGCAGGCAGTACGGTCGCCTATTTCCACAGCGGCCCCGAGGCGGCAGCCAGGCGGCGCATCCGATGAGTGACCAGGGCAGTCTGCGCCACCTGGCCGAACAGGCCGGCATCGCGGTCCACTGGAACAATGCCCTGGGCGAGCCCAAGGAAGTGGCGGACGAAACCCTGATTTCTGTGCTGGCAGCTCTCGGACTCGAGGCGCACTCAGATGTCGCGGTGGCGCGCAGTCTTGACCTGGTGCACGCCGAGCTGAGCGAGACTGCTCTGCCGCCACTCGTGACCACCGAAGTTGCAAGTCCAATCCGCCTGCAGTGCGCACTGCGCAACAGCCGCGTCAACTGGCGCATCGATCTCGAGACAGGTCATTCGAGCGAGGGTGAAGCGGGCGTGAGCGAGACTGGCGAAGTCATGATTCCAGGCATCCGCACGCCTGGCTATCATCGCCTCCAGCTGGGCGCCGAGAGCACCACCTTGGCGGTTGCACCCGCGCGCTGCTACGGCGTCCATGACGCAGTATCGGGCTCGGCGCTCGGCACCGGCATCGCCGGTCGCAGTGCGCCCTTCGGCGTCAATCTCCAGATTTACAGCCTCAGGCGCCAGCAATCAACCGGCTTTGGCGACTTCACGGCACTCGAGCAGTTCTGTCAAGGGGCAGCAGCCCTCGGCGTCGATGCCGTTGGCATCAATCCGGTGCATGCGGGCTTTAGTGCCGACCCGGCGCGCTTTAGTCCCTATGCCCCATCGAGTCGCCTGTTTCTCAAC
>CAZZVZ010000332.1:0-4276 GCA_964657655.1 Gammaproteobacteria bacterium
CTGCATCATTTCCCAGCTGCCGAGCATCTCACGCACGATCTCCCAGATCTTGCTGGGACGGAAATAGAAGCGTTTGTAGAACACTTCGACGCCGTGATAGATCTCTTCCTTGGACAGATGCGGATAGCTGATGGTGGCGAGCTGCACACCCTTGTCGTTCACCAGGTTGATCACCTTGGAAGTCTGCAGCCAGTTGTTCTCGACCGCCTGCTTGTACAAGAAGGTGCCAGGGTAGGGCGCGGCCAGCGAAACCTGAATGGTGTGCGGATTGATTTCCTTGGCAAAGGTAATGGTCTTCTCGATGGTTTCCTTGGTCTCGCCAGGCAGCCCGAGGATGAAGGTGCCATGGATGATGATGCCAAGCTTGCGGCAATCTTCCGAGAAGCGCCGTGCGACGTCGGTGCGCATGCCCTTCTTGATATTGACGAGGATCTGGTCGTCGCCCGATTCGTAACCGACCAGCAACAGGCGCAGGCCGTTGTCCTTCATGATCTTGAGCGTGGAATAGGGGACGTTGGCCTTGGCGTTGCAAGACCAGGTGACGCCGAGCTTGCCAAGACCGCGCGCAATCTCTTCAGCGCGTTCGCGCGCATCCGTGAAGGTGTCGTCGTCGAACATGATTTCCTTGACCTCAGGCATGTTCTCCTTGATCCACTTGACCTCTTCGATCACGCTCTCGGGCGAGCGTACCCGGTACACGTGACCGCCGACGGTCTGCGGCCACAGGCAGAAGGTGCAACGCGACTTGCAGCCGCGGCCGGTATAGATCGACACATACGGATGCTTCAGGTAGCCGATGAAGTAGTTCTCGATCTTCAGGTCGCGCTTGTAGACCGGTGCCACGAACGGCAATGCGTCCATATCCTCGATGGTGGCGCGCGGCGGATTGTGCGTCATTTTGCCGGCGGCATCGATATAGCTGATGCCATCGACCTCAGTAAGCGGCCGACCTTCGGCGATTTCCTTGCAGGTGTAGTCGAATTCCTCGCGCGCCACGAAGTCGATCGCCTTGGTCGCAAGCAGCGCACTCTCGGGCTCCACGGCAACCTTGGCGCCAACCATGCCAATCATGATCGAAGGCTTTCTTTCCTTCAGCAGTTCTGCGAACTTGGCATCGGTCGGAAAAGACGGCGTGCTGGTATGGATGATGACCAGGTCGTACTCTGACGAGATCTTGAGCGAATCTTCGACGCTGACTTCATCTGCCGGCGCGTCCAGCACGCGGCTGCCCGGCACCATGGCTGCGGGTTGCGCCAGCCAGGTCGGATACCAGAACGATTTGATCTCGCGCTTGGCCTGGTAGCGCGAACCGGCGCCGCCGTCAAAGCCGTCGAATGAGGGAGCCTGCAGAAACAGGGTTTTCATGGTGCGTTGTTCACTTTCTTAGATGACGTCCGCTTCGTCGGGAAGCTGTGCGGCAGAAATAGCATTGAATTCTTGATCGGCGTTGACGGGCACGATCTGGCCGCGCCATGTCACGCTGCTGCCAAACAGCGCCGCGGCCCATTCGAGGAACAACAGGCCATCGCGCAGTGGCATCAGCCACAGGGCCCGTTCGCTGGCACGGCGCTGCAAGGCGATGCGTGCCATGAGACCCACCGCTGCGATCCCCAGGTTGACATCGGAAAAATCGAGCAGCACGCCAAGCGCCAGCATCGGCACCGTATGGGTCACGAAGGTCATCGCAAAACCGACCGGGTTGAGCGAACGAATGGTGCGCATCCAGCGCACTTCGCGCTGCCACAGTGACGCGAGTTCCTTCTCCGTGACGTCGGTCTCGACCACCACATCGGAGATCACGGTGCGAAATCCGGCACGGTGGGTGAGTTCACCGATCCAGTAATCGTCGGCCAGCTGATCCTTCACCGCATGCAGGCCGCCGATGGCGTCGAGCGTGCTGCGCCGCAGTGCCAGGGTCGAGCCAAACCCGAAGGACCGATCGCCCAGGTGGCTGGCGACGCCCACTGATGGAATGAACCAGGTATCGACGAACAGGCTGCCAAGACGCGTCATCAGGCCGCCAGCGGCGCGACCGCGATAAAGACAGGTGACAAGACCGACACCGTCA
This sequence comes from Gammaproteobacteria bacterium, assembly GCA_964657655.1. Lineage (GTDB taxonomy): Bacteria > Pseudomonadota > Gammaproteobacteria > Burkholderiales > Burkholderiaceae_D > CAJCIC01. Next base: position 2,069 of record CAZZVZ010000332.1, read on the forward strand.
TCGGCCAGCGGCGCCACCACGCGATCAAGATAATCGTCCGGCACCAGGATGTCGCTGTCAGCGATGACCAGCACTTCACCACTCGAACGCTGCAGCAGGTTGATCAGGTTGCTGACCTTGAGGTTGTGGCCGTAGACGCGCGGATCAATCACCAGCGAGATGGCAACCTGCGGGAATTGCGCCTGCACACGTCGCACCACTTCGGCGGCCGGGTCTGCACTGTCGCGCACCCCGGCCAGGATCTCGACGCTGCTGCCCGCCGAGCGCGCCAGACTGATCAGGTTGGCCTCGAGCCGAGCCTCAAATCCATACAGGGGTTTCAGCACGCTGATGGTCGGCCGGCCAGCGGGCCAGCTCTGGCGCGCGCGGTAACGCGGTGCACGCAGCAGCCACGCCAGTACCGCGTAGCCGCTCCCGGCTGCGGTCAGGAGCAGCCCAGCGAATTCGACAAGATCAGTCACGTCAATCATGAAACCTTGACCCTGGGCGTTGGTTACTCGTCAGCAGTTGCAGTTGCTTCTTCCTTGGCGACCGATTTGGCACGCTTGATGTCGGCCAGCTTGATTTCCACGTGCTTGGCGAACACGTATTCAGCCGGACGCTGGTTCTCGATCGAAAGTTCAGGCGCCATGGCACCAGTTGTCCTGATACCGCGCATCGCGACCTTGAGCGCCTTGATCGGGTGCGCCACCGTATCGTTGACGGCTGTCGCTTCAAAGCCGCTATGCACCATGCAGTCGGCGCACTTTTCGTAATTGCCGGTGCCGTAGGCGTCCCAGTCGGTTGTCTCCATCAATTCCTTGAAGGTCTTGGTGTAGCCCTCGCCCACCAGGTAACAAGGCCGCTGCCAGCCGAACACGGTACGCGCAGGGTTGCCCCAGGGCGTGCACTTGTAGGTCTGGTTGCCTGCCAGGAAATCAAGGAACAGGCTCGACTGGCTGAACGACCAGCGCTTGCCGCCGTCGCCACGCGCCAAAATGTCGCGGAACAGCTGCTTGGTCTTGCCGCGATTCAGGAAATGCTGCTGGTCCGGCGCGCGCTCGTAGGCATAGCCAGGCGAGACCGTGATGCCATCGATGCCCAGATCCTTGGTCGTGTCGAAGAATGCCGCGACCTGATCGGGCTTGGCATCGTTGAACAGGGTGCAGTTGATATTGACGCGAAAGCCGCGCTCCTTGGCCACCTTGATGGCGGCCACGCAGCGGTCGTAGACGCCTTCCTGGCACACCGAGCGGTCATGCATCTCCTGATCGCCATCAAGATGCACCGACCAGACGAAGTACGGGCTTGGCTCGTAGTCGTCCATCTTCTTTTCCATCAACAGTGCGTTGGTGCACAGATAGACGAATTTCTTGCGCTTGATCATTTCGCGCACGATGGTCGGCATGTCGCGATGAAGCAGTGGCTCGCCGCCTGCGATCGAGACCACCGGGGCGCCGCACTCGTCGACGGCTTCAAGACACTCGGCGATCGAAAGGCGCTGGTTCAAGATGTCATCCGGATAGTCGATCTTGCCGCAGCCGTTGCACGCCAGATTGCAGCGAAACAGCGGCTCGAGCATGAGCACCAGCGGATAGCGCTTGTTGCCGCTCAGCTGCTGCTTCATCAGGTAGGCCCCGACCATGGTCTTCTGTAGCATCGGAATAGACAACTCGACTCCTTAGATACCGGCGACTCGGGGCAGGCCCGAAAGCGACGCGGTGGTTAAGCAAAATTCAATCATTGACGCACTACTTGATCCTGACTGCACATCGCGGGTGGCCAGATGCTGGCGCTGCAACCGGGCAGTGCCACTCCGATGCCTGGCCGAAGAGCCGTCATTCACACCGGAAATCGTGGTAACGCTTGAGGCGACGGGGAGGCAGACGCGAGGCGTCTGGCCCGCAATGAAGAGCAAACGATCTACCATCTCGACCGCGTCAACCGGGCTGCCTTCAGGGCCGCAGGGTAGCGCGAGGTTGTCTCGCATAAGCTCGATTTGGTCAAATTGTCGCGCTGCCGCAAAATGCGGACTGCGCATCAAAAAGCAGTGACCGGCACCGCTACAGTGCGCATTTTACAGGGTCGGGACAATTGCTGCTGCAGTCGCGTTGCAACAAACGCACACCTTGCAAACGGTAAAGGTCGCTATCCTTGGCGTTTGCGCCGCACCTGGCGCATCGGCGGCGCGCCGATCCCACGAAAGATGACATGTCCGACAGGACGATT
>CAZZVZ010000333.1:0-4272 GCA_964657655.1 Gammaproteobacteria bacterium
TGTAGACCACGTTGACCGGCAAGATGGTCGGCATCATCTTGTCCTTGAGCTTGGACGTCATCAGGTTGGACTCGGCCAGATTGAGGAAGTCGCCGCGCCGCTCGAGGCCCTGGGACAGGGTGTCGAGCTGGCTGTTGAACTCGTTGATGGTGATATCGTGGCCGCCGACTGGCGTCTCGCCGCCACGAGGGGGCGGCTCACCGAGATTGAATTCCTTGGGATTGATGCCGGCGAGCCCCGACACGCGCTCGCCCAGTGCCTCCAGCCGCATCAGTTGCGCCTGCATCTCGGCCAGCTTGAGTGCCATGGCCTTCATGTTTTCGCGTGTCGCACGGTCGTTCTGGGCGGTCTCAAGGCGAGATGCGCCTTGCGCCAGCTGGCGCAACCCGGGAACCGAATCCGTCAGCCCGCTTTGCAGCAGCACCACGTCCATCACCAGCGCCAACAGCAACAGCAACAGCAGGCCTCCTGAAACAACTGCCGCCGCAGTCCAGCGCGACACCGTGTAGGTGCGGGCCTGCGCGAGGCGCTGATGAACTAGGATAATCTGCAAGACGTCTCCCAAAAACAGTCTGCCGCGATGAAACCGCCGCTGTCGTCTTCCGCCCGAACCGTGCTCGACTGCTTCGCCGATAACCCGGTGTGGGGTCAGTTAATGCCAACGCTTGAGCGTCTGGCCCGCTTGCAGGACGACCTCAGCGCCTGCCTTCCCGACACCATCAAGCGGCGCGTGAAGGTGGTAAACCTGGCTGATGAGACCCTGGTAGTAGCAGTGGGCTCCGCAGCACTGGCGACCAAGCTGCGTCAGACCGTGCCTCGCATAGAGGCAGGACTTGCAGCACGGGGGTGGAAGGTTAACGCAATTCAAATCCGCGTACAACCTGAGACAAACTCTTTTATTTCAAAGAGTTATCAAAATAAAGCAAAAACTGCGGTGGTATCTTCTCAGGCTAGCCACGCGCTGGCCGTGCTCGGCGAACAGCTCGATGACGGGCCGCTCAAGGACGCGATCGCAAGACTGGCGGGTCGCTAGAGGGTCGTGCGCGATGTTTTGCGAAGCCGCTCCGCGGGGTCAGGCAGCAGCCAGAAGTTCGTCTAACTTGTGGGAAAAGGCGCGCGGGGCCTGCTCAACGTCTTCGAACGTCGAAATTTCGTAGCAATGCTCGTCGGCCAGCACGGCGCGGATCAGGCGATTGTTGAGGGCGTGCCCGGACTTGTTTGCCCGGTAGCTGCCAATGACCTGGTGGCCGATGACATAAAGGTCGCCGATCGCATCGAGAATCTTGTGGCGCACGAACTCGTCCTGGTAACGCAGTCCGTCGTGATTCAGGATGCGGTATTCATCCATCACGATGGCGTTGTCGAAACTGCCGCCGCGCCCAAGTCCCATCGACCGGAGCGCTTCTGCGTCCTGCATGAAACCGAAGGTGCGTGCCCGTGAAATTTCCTTGATATAGGACGATTGCGCGAAGTCGATGCTTGCCTCCTGCCCGGTCCCATCGATCGCAGGATGATCGAATGCGATCGAAAAGCTGACTTTGAAACCGAAAAAGGGCTCAAGTCGCGCCCATTTGTCGCCATCTTTGACTTCGACCGGCTTTAAGATGCGCAGAAACTTCTTCGGCGCCGGCTGCTCCTCGATGCCTGCGGACTGAAGCAGGAAGACGAAAGTGCCGGCGCTGCCGTCCATGATCGGGATTTCTTCGGCGGTCACATCGACGTAGAGGTTGTCGATGCCAAGTCCGGCACAGGCAGAAAGCAGGTGCTCAATGGTCGAGACGCGCACAGAGCCCTGTTGCAGGGTGGTGGCCATGCGGGTATCGCCAACATCGACGGCGCGCACCGGGAAGTCGATCGGTTCTGGCAGATCGATGCGACGGAACACGATGCCCGTGTTTACCGCCGCCGGCCGCAGCGTCAGTTCAACCTTGGTGCCCGAGTGGACGCCAATACCCGTGGTTCGGGTCACCTGCTTGACGGTTCGTTGCGACAGCATGCTGTGATTGTGTGGACCTGTTCGGCCTTCTTGAGCGGTGCCGCAATTCTAAGCGCTTAACGTGTTAGCCACGCCTCTTCCGCCCGCGGAAAACTGTCAGTAAAAGTTACAGCGTCAGCTGGCTTGCTGAGCCAGGAAATTTTTTATACGCGGCACCTGGACTTCGCGTCCGGCTTCGCACAAATCATCCTTCTCGAACACCTCGCTGAAATCAGTCTTGAGCGTCGGCGCATGGGCGCTGTGGTCGGCGATGAAACGCTCGAGATCCGCGCGCTGCCCATGATCGCAAAGCCCGGCGAAAGTGGATGCAAGAATTTCGCCCGCGTTGCCGAAGCGCTTGTCGATCGCATCAAAGTGAGTCTTCACATACTCGCTGACATGGGCTGCGACAGCCGCATCTGAACCGGCTGCGTGCATGATTTCGGCGGCATCTCGAACGTCGAGCTTGTCGCTTAACGCCAGGTCAAGCGCCTGGTCGAGTAATTTTGGGTCACGGAAGTGGCCGAGCGCCCGATACTCGGGAAGACGGGCAGCGCTTGGCGCCTTCGCGGCCGCGCTGCTGATGGCATCGAAAAGATCCTGGTTGCCGTTGCCAGCTGCAGTCGCGAGCACGTGCGCGAACATCGAACCAAGCTCGGTGCGCCCCGCCAGCGCTTCACGCGCGAGCCGGTCAGCGTCGCTGCGCAAAGGCCCGTCAGCACCCAGATCGGCAACCATGGGGACCAGTTCCATGCGCAGCAGATCGTCGACGTCACGCTCGCCAATCTTGACCTGCCAGCCAAGCGCCTCGGCACGCGCGCCGTAGACCTTGTGCACATATCGGGTAAACGCGTCACGCGCATCGGCGGCATCGACCAGGCCCTGCGGCAGTGCCCGTACCACTCGCACCGACGCGAGAGCGACCAGTGGCTGACGATGATTGGCAAAGCGACCCGCGAGCGTCAGTGCGATATCGGCGCCCATGGCGTCCGACGACACCAGCACGCGCGCATCGTCGAGCACCGGCACCGCTTCATTGGGCAGCAGAGGCGCGTGATCGAGACGAGCCGTGAGCGGGTCGCGCAGCAGCGCAATCAGATAGCCGACACCGTCGGTGTTGGCCACCACCCAGTCAGGACAGCTTTCGCCCTGCGGCAAGGCCAGGCTGACGTGTGCCTCGTGCATGACCGTGCAGGTCTCGCCGTAGTCGCCACCCTCACCGTACTGGAAACAGACCGGCAGCAGCCAATGTTCGGCGCCTGGCAACTGGCTCGCCGGCAGCGGCGGGGCGACGCGGGCGCGTGGGGTGAAGCGAAACTGGTTGAGGTCGAGCTTGACGCCGCTGCTGGCACCCTCGGAACACTGCAGCCCAACTTCAAGGCCAGGCGCTCCGGGCTGCTCGACGAAGCCCTGCAGCATCGGCACGACCTCGGCCGCCACCTGGCGGTCGGCTGCGGCGCTGAGCGCTGCATAAAGATCTTCCGTGCTGGCGCTGCTGCCCAAGTGCGCCGCCAGGTAGTGCCGGACCCCATCGCGAAAGCGGTCCTCGCCCATGAAATGCTCCACCATGCGCAGCACCGATGCACCTTTTGAATAGGTGATGGCGTCAAACGCCAGATCTGCAGCTTCGGGCGTGTCCTCCTTCAACCGCACCGGGTGGGTCGACAGCAGGCGGTCTCTTAGGAGCGCCTGGGCGCGCGCGTCGTCGATCTGCAAGTCCTGCTGCCACTGCGGATTGAAGCGCTGCACGGTCTTGGGCGTGAGCCATTCGGCAAAGCCTTCGTTGAGCCACAACTCGTTCCATCCAGCCGGCCCGACCCCATTACCAAACCACATGTGGGAGATTTCGTGCGCCATGGTGCTGACGTAGTTCTGCTGGAACACCGCGTCGTCGTGACCGGGCGCTGCCAGCACCAGGTCGGCCTGGATCGTGACCAGTCCGACGTTTTCCATCGCGCCGTAGCGGTCGATGCCGGGCACGGCCAGCACGTCGAGCTTGTCGAAGGGATAGGCCTGGTTGACCTCATCCTCATCGAGATCGAGGATGCGCCCGGTCGACTCGGCCGCAAAGCGCGCATTGGCAGCAGTGCCGCGTGGCACCAGAATGCGGATTGGCGTCGAACGTCGGCCACCATGTCCGGCCTGCACCACGTCGAACGGGCCGACCGCAAACGCCATCACGTAACTGTTGATCGGCGCCGTCGCGACGATCATCACGATGGTCCTGGCGCTCATCATCGGCGTCCTCGCCGGCTATTACCGCGGCGCCTGGGACGCGATTCTCAGCCGTGTACTGG
>CAZZVZ010000334.1:0-4269 GCA_964657655.1 Gammaproteobacteria bacterium
AGCAGCGAGTTGGTGCGCGGCTCGGCCACCACCAGCACGCGCTGGCCGGCGTCAGGGTTGGTCCCTTGTGGCGCATCGAGCATTTTCTGCAGGATCGGCGCGAGGTCGGAGGCGACACCGAATTTCAGCGGCACCACGTCCGCATCCGAGCTCGAGGGTACGTCGATGGCGGCGATCAGCTTGGCGATGCGCCGCAGGTTGTCGGCGTAATCAGTCACCACGATGGAATTGTTGGCGGCGTTGACCGTGATCGGATTGTTGGCAGTGATCAGCGGGCGCAGCGTGGTCAGGAGATTGTTGGCCGACTCGTAATTGAGGCGGAATACCTCGGTCTCGATTTCATCGCCCCGTCCGGCGCGACCCACGGTGGTGCTGCCACCGGCGAATTTGGCATCGGCTTCGGGAAGGACTTTGCTGATGCCATCGACATCGACAATGGTATAGCCCTGAAAGCGCAGTGCACCGAGCAGCAGGCGGTAGGCTTCGACGCGCGTCACGGCATGATCGGTGGTGATGGTAATGGTGCCCTTGACGCGCGGGTCGATCAGGAAGTCCTTGCGCAGGAACTTGCCGATTGCCTGTGTGGCGGCCACGATATCGGCATCGACGAAGTTGAGCGTCACGGTGTCTTGTGCCTGGGCGGCGGTCTTGCTCTGCGCCAGCACCAGGCCCGGCTCGGCGCACAGCGAGGCGGCCAGGAGCAAGGCCAGTGCGCGCTTGCCGAGGTGTGCGCGTGCAGGCTTCGGTGTGGCAGGCAGTAACATGAAACCCATATCGATCCTTAATATTGCAACAGCGTGCCGCTCGGACCCGATGGTCCGAGTGTGGCGAGTAGGGAGCGCAGACGCTCGGCGACCTCTGCAGGCGTACCAGGCGCCACCTGGGCGGCTCCCGAGAACGAACCGGGCGCCCTGCCGTGGCCGCTCACCGAAAGCGGCCCGCGCTGAGTCGTCACAGAATAATCCAGGCCGTCTGGGGTCTGGTGCCAGTCAATCCGATAGTCACCCAGCGGCTTGACGCTCGACAGTGCGCTGGTCAGTCCGAGCAGTGTCACGGTACCCCCGTTTTGCGAGGTGGAGGATACAGGCAAGCTGAGTGTTTGCCACCCGACACTCGCCTGGCAGCGCAGATGCAGCGTCTGCAGCGCGCCACCCATGGCATCGAGCAGTTCGCACGGCAGGCTGGCACTGGCGGCCCCGATGGTGACACGCGACAGGCCGATTTCGGCATCGACGGGTTGCAGCAGGCTTTCGCCTTGCAGGTTCCAGCGTACGCCACGGCTGCCGATGCCTGAAAAACGCCATGCCACGCGTCCGGGCAGGGCCAGCGAAGATCCTGGATGCTCAAGGGTGCCCGACAGACCGAGCACGGCACTGCCGGCCCACAGTGTGCCGGTGGCGTCTGACAGCAGCACGGCGCCCTCGGTTTTATGCGCGACTGCGCGCGCCAGCCAGTTGGCCGGGGCGTTGATCAGGAGCGTGACCAGTGTTGCCAGAAGCATGACGAACGCCAGCGGCACAGCACGTTTGCTCATGAGACACCCGCGCCGGGAAAGACGAACACCACATCGGCGTGCACCCGCCCGGTGATGCCGTTGGCCGGTCGTGTCGTCACGCTGATGCTCTCGATGCTGGCGCCGAGCTGTTCGCGCGTGTCATGCAGCCACGCCAGCCACTGGCCGTAATCGGTGTCGTCGCAGTGCACCTTGATATGCGCCGTGTCCTGTACCGTTACGTCGATGCTATGCGGCTCGCCCAGCGCCGCGCGTGCCAGCGAGCGCCGCAGCGCTGGTTCGCGCTCGTTGCTCGGCAGGGGTGTGGCACTTGGCGCCTGCGACAGCGCGGCTGCCTCGAGCGCCATCGCCTCGAGACTGGCGTTGGTCTCGCGCAGCGTCGGCAGTTCGTGATCGAGGCGTGTCACCGAGGCATGCAGCGGGGCGATGACGAGCGCCAGCCATAGCACCAGCAGTACCAGCACGCCGCCCACTGCCAGCACGCGCTGCTCGCGCGGCAAGCGCGACTGCCACCAGCCGCCGATGCGTTGCCTGAGTTGGTTCATGGAATCGCCTTTGCTGCCAGGCGCATGGTCAGATCGCCATCGCTGCCGGTGGCGATAAAGCTCGCGCTGTTGCCCATCGTCTGCGCACTCTTGATTACACCGGCCTGGACGCCGGAGCTGGCAAGCGTAGGCGCCTTCAGGTGCATCGACAGGGCGTCGCGGTCGAAGTGCATCTCGCTGCAGCTGTTGGCCGGCAGGTTGCCAAGCAACGTGCCGGCGTGGGTCAGGAGCGTCTCGAAATCCTGCGCACTGCTCTGGCCGCGATGCTGCTCGAGTGCGTCGAGGGCGCGGCGCATCTGGGTTGGCGCATCGAGGACCGTGGTGGTGTCAGGAAAGCTGCGCTTCAAAATCGCGCTTTGCTCGGCCACCATGTGGGCTTTCTCGGCGCTGAGCTGGCCCTGGCGCCAGAGCAGTCCGAGCGTTTCAATGACGAGCGCCAGCACGATCAGCGCGGCCACACTCTGCCAGGCGCGCACGCTCGACAGGCTGAGGCCGCGTGCGAACTCGCCTTGCAGCAGGTCGACTTCGGTGAGCGCGTCACCTTCGACGAACTCGCCCAGCGCATCGGCGCCGCCGCGCCTTGCCGTCAGCTGCAGTTCCTGCAGCAGCGCTTCGATCGGCGCCAGGCCGTCGCGCTCGCCGTACAGCACCACTTCGCGAACGCCCGGGTTGCGCTGGCTGGCCAGTTGCAGCACCGCCTTGTCCTTGGTCGACGCGTCGACCGTCAGGATGTCGGCGCGCGACGTGCGCAGCGTGGCGCTGTTGCCGTCCGGTCTTAGCGCCAGGGTGAAACTTCCCGGTGACAAGGGCACGCACAGGCTTTCGCACCAGGCGCGTGTAACAAGGCGCTCGTTGCTTGCGAACAGCTCGAGCCAGCGCTTGAACAGGCTGCGCTCGATCACCGCGAGAAGACGCTTGCCGCCGACGTCGTCGGATGCTGCGACATGCAGGCTGCTGATATCTGCGAACGTCGCATCTTCGATCAGTGCGGGCAGCGCTGCGCGCAGGCGTCGTTCATTGAGCGGTGGCACCGCGCGCTCGAGAATCAGCACATCTTCTGCAGGAAACAAAAGCACCGTGTCGCGCGCGCGCGGCAATTCGGAAATCGTGGCGCGCCCGCGCTGCACCACCTGGTCGCGCGCCACGCGCAAGAAGGTGAGGGCAGTGTCTGCCGAAAACGGCTTCGGATTGCCAGCCGACACCGGCAGGCGCACGATCAGCGCGTCGGCGAGCATCACGCTGGCTGCGGCTCGCTTCATGACCATGCCTTGACCACCCGGCTCAGTCCGTTCGCGTCACGCTCGATCAGCGATGTGGTCTCGACTTCGGCACGCTCAAAACGCACACGACCCGACACCACGAAAAAGCTGGTGGCGACTGCCACCGAGTTGTGCGGTGTTGCCTCGACGCCCAGGCCGGACAGACGCAAGGTGGCGTCCGAGGCCTGGTTGAACACCGCCTGGTCACGGCTTCTGACCAGCGCGCGTGCCTGATCGAGGCTCACGCCGTCGAAGCAGGCGCTCAGCACTTCGGCAGATGCGGTATTGAGATTGACGGGGGTCGGGCGCGGCAGGATCACAACGAATGGCTTGAGAGTGTTAAGGGCTGCAGGGCTGGCCAGGTTCATGGCGCTGAATTCACGTATCAGGGCCGAGAAATCGTCGGGCTGCGGCATCAGTTGCATGCGCGCGACCACAGCATCGGCGACATCGTCTGCGAGGCCGAGGGTCTGCGTCAACCGGTAGAAGGCGATTTCTTCCTGTTTGTTGACCTGGCCGGCAGAACTCAGGTTGGCAAGGTTAAAGCGCGCCTGGGCGTCCAGAATCCGTCCGCTGATGAAGGCGGCCGGTGCGCCGGCGTCGCCAGGCGCGGCTTCGGGGTCGGTGACACGTGTCTCGGCGAGCGGCACCGCCCACGGTTCGCCGTAGTGGTCGATATTGGAGGAACGTGCATCGACCAGCAGGATGACGCGCGCCCAGTCCACCGCCGACATGGCGAGCCAGCGCGCTTCGGACTGTGCTTCACGATTTTCCAGCTTCCTGGCTTCGAGCGACTGGTGCCAGAGCATTGCCGACACGGCTGCGGTCGCAGCTGCAATCACCACCAGCGCCGTGATGATGGCAACGCCGTGCTGAGCCTTCTGGTTGAGAGAGCGTGGGCGCATGTCAGACGGCATTCAACAACAACAGGCGCGTGACCACATCACCGTTG
>CAZZVZ010000335.1:0-4268 GCA_964657655.1 Gammaproteobacteria bacterium
GCCATCTGGCCGATAACGCGGGTCGCCGGATCTGCCTGATCGGCAGCTCGCTCGGCGGCTTTTATGCAACCTATCTGGCAGAGCGCTACGGCATGCGCGCTGTTTTGCTCAATCCGGCCATCACGCCGCAGCGTGACTTGAAAAATTACCTGGGCGAGCAAAGCGTGTACGGGTCAAGCGAGACCATCTTCGTGAAACCGGAGTTCCTAGCCGAGCTTGAAGCGTTGAACGTCGATGCCATCACACGGCCCGAGCGCTACTTCCTGTTAGCTGCAACTGGCGACGAGCTGATCGACTGGCGAGACATGATCGCCAAGTATGCCGAGTCACCCCGCCATCTGATCGAGGGCAGCGATCACGGCATCAGCGACTTCGCTGAGTACATCCATCTTGTGCTGGATTTTGCAAAACGGCCGTGAAGCCGTTTTTCGTGAGTAGGTTAACGCATGGTTAACACGCATCGGTCCATTGCCTCTCAGGCAACCAGCCGGTAAGGTCTATCGAACAGCGTGGCCCCGGGCCCTAACTTCGAGCGATGGACCGATCGATGTACCGCACAATCGCAGTTTGGATATTGGCGACGGCCGTAGCGTGTGCAGCGGCGTCGGCGCAGGCATCCAGCGACGATGTCGGACACGTGCGCTTCCTCAAATACCGCGACATCTACCATCTGAACCTCGACGGCACGTTCGTGCGTGACGTCAGCGAGGTCAAGCAGGCCGTCACGCCTGCATCGGTCAATGCGCTCGGACGCCAGTCGTTCAGTTACAACAGCAAGCTCGAATCGTTTAGGCTCGTCAGCGCGGAAACCATCAAGGCTGACGGTACGCGCGTCAAGGTCGAAGCGGCGGCGGTGCAGGTGCAAGACGGCATGCTGTCGACCGGGCTCGACGCATCAATGGAAGATTACAAGCTGGTGGTGATCACCTTTCCGCGCCTGGCGGCCGGTGACTCGGTCTCCTACGATGTCGAATTCACCCAGCTGCAACCGGAATTCGCGGGATTTTTCGATGTCCTGAAAACCTTCTCGCGCGCCGTGGTCAACGACGATGCCGAGATCGTGATCGACGCACCCCGTGAAATGAATCTGCATGTCGAGGCTGACCGGGTCGAGGCGTCGCCCGTCGAGGAAAGCGCGACGCGGCGCATCTACCGCTGGCGCTATTCGCGCGACCATATCGATGAATACGAACCGTATGCGGCTGACGGACGGCTTGCAGATGCCTACATTGAGGCGTCCAATTACCCCGACTACGCGGCCATCGGCAATGCCTACTACAGTCAGGCGAAGGACAAGTCACGGCCAAGTCCGGCCATCATGAACCTGGCTGCGGATCTGACCGCCGGCGTGGCGACGCCGCAGGATCAGGCGCATGTCCTGTATGACTGGGTGCGCAAGAACATCCGCTATGTCGCCACCTATATCGGTGCCGGTGGCTGGGTGCCGCACGATGCCGAATGGACGCTGGAGCACCGCTACGGCGACTGCAAGGATCATGTCACGCTGCTGGCGGCGCTGCTCGCTGCGCGCGGCATCGAGAGCGAAACGGTTCTGGTCAACGCCGACATGGCGAGCTTCACGCTGCCGCGCGTGCCGGTGCGCGCCTTCAACCACGCGATCACGTATCTGCCCTCGCAACACGTGTATCTCGACTCGACCGACAATCTGGCGACCTTCGGGGTGCTGCCAGAAGCCGACAGTGGCCGGCCCGTGCTGCATACCGGGCCGCACAGCTACCTGGCGCAGACTGCTCTGCCGAGTGCCGCCGCGATGGCGGTGCAGCGCCATGTCGACGTCAGGATCGGTGCCGACGGCTCGGCCAGCGTCGATGTGCGCTTCATCGCACACGGCGTCTCAGCCCTTGCCATGCGCAACGACTGGCAACAGGTTGGTCAGGGTGGCGAGTCACGCTGGCTGAAGGATCTGCTGCATGCCGAAGGTTTCGAAGGCAGCGGCTCGGCTTCGTTTCACGATGGCGGCGACGAAACGACGCTTACTGCCTCGTTCAAGATCCAGGACTACCTGCGTAACACCGAGGCGGGAGCCGTATCGGCCGACACGTTCCTGCCGTCTCCTGCGAGCTTCTCCGGACTGCTGTCCGTGTTCCGGCCTGCATCGCGAGTGTTACCCTACGAATGCTATCCAAGTGCCATTCACGACGAGATCCGTTACCAGTTTCCCGAGAATCTGAAGATCCTCGCGGTGCCCAAGGCGACACAGATCGCAAGCGATGGGTTCGACTATCGTTCGGAGACGACGCTCCAAGGCCAGGTGTTCGAGCTGCATCAGGATTTCACCGAGAACCGCGCACGGGGTCGCTGCGAAGCCCAGGAGTACGCCATGCAGCGTGCAGCTGTGATGCTGATCAAGAAGAACGTGACCGCGCAGATGCTCTACGCCGAGCGCTAGGACCTCGCGCAGAGCAAGAGCCTGCCGGAGGTAGGCGCTCCTGCCCTTGAAGCGGGCAATTTCAGGGCAGCTTGCTAAACTCCGGGCAAATCGTCTTGTTTGCCTATCATGCAATACACCTTCTTGTCGGCGGTCATCTTGCTGCTGCTGGTTGCCGACCCGCTCGGCAACATTCCCATTTTCGTGGCGGCGCTGCGTAATGTTGCGCCTGAGCGCAAGGCTCTGGTGGTGCTGCGCGAGTGCCTGATCGCGTTCACCATCTTGCTGCTGTTCATGGTGTTCGGCAACGGCTTCTTGCAGCTTCTCGGATTGAGCGATATCTCGCTGCAGATCGGCGGCGGGGTGATCCTGTTTCTGATTGCGTTGCGCATGGTATTCCCGGTTCCCGAAGGTATCTTTGGGACCACGCCGGGTGGCGAGCCGTTCATCGTGCCACTTGCCATCCCGGCACTGGCGGGGCCTTCAGCGCTTGGCACCGTGCTGCTGCTGGTGTCGCGCGACCCGTCCAGGCTGTTCGAATGGATCGCGGCACTGGCGGTCGCCATGCTGATCTCCGCCGCGGTGCTGGCCATGTCAGGTCACCTGCAACGCTGGCTGGGCGAACGCGCCCTGATCGCCATGGAGCGGCTGATGGGGCTGGTGCTGACCGCCATCTCGGTTGAGATGATCCTCAAGGGCCTGCGCATTTTCTTCTCCGAAGTGCTGCATTCCTAGACCACCACAGGCGCATGCTGCGCCGTGCGACGCGTCGATACCCCGCTAGCCAGTAGAATCGCGCCATGAATGTATTTTACGAAGAAGACGGCGCCTTCAAGGCGGCCCTCGTCATGGCTGACCAGGGGACCTCCTTTCAGGTCGAGGCCGCCAGTGGCAAGCGCAGCAAGATTAAGGCGAACCAGATTCTGCTTCGTTTTGAGGCCCCCGATGCCCCCACCCTGATGGCTCAGGCCACTGCGCTCGCCCAGGACATCGATCTCGATTTCCTTTGGCAATGCGCGCCGGCCGAGGAATTCGGTTTCCAGGAGCTGGCGGCGGAGTATTTCGGGGCGCAGGCGAACCCGACCCAGCAGGCGGGGCTTGCTGTGCGTATCCATGCGGCACCGATGTACTTCTATCGCCGTGGCAAGGGACGCTATAAGGCGGCTCCTGAGGAATCGCTCAAGGCCGCATTGGCGGGACTCGAACGCCGCCGTGTGCAGGCCCTGGAAAAAGACGAGATGGTGGCGCAACTGATGCGCATGGAGCTGCCTCAACGCCTGACACCTCTGGTCGATAGCCTGCTGTTTCGCCCGGACAAGAACAGCATCGAATTCAAGGCACTCGAAGAGGCTTCGCAGGCGGCAAGCCTGACGCCGGCGCGCCTGATGCTCAAGATTGGCGCACTCGAATCGGCGCGCGAGTTGCACGAGCGGCGCTTCGTGAGCCAGCATTTTCCCCATGGTCTCGCTGCGCCGCACTTTCCACTCTCGCTGCGCGTGGAATCACTGACCACCGCGCGTGCGACGGCCTTTAGCATCGACGATCACACCACGACCGAGATCGACGACGCCTTCTCGGTCGAGCATCTGGAACAAGGCACGCGCATCGGCATTCACATCGCAGCGCCCGCGATCGCCATGACGCGCGACGATGCCAACGACCGAGCCGCGCGCGAACGCTATTCGACGGTGTATGTGCCCGGTGGCAAGATCACCATGCTGAGCGAAACGCTGATCGAGCATTTCTCGCTGCTCGAAGGCAAGGCGCATCCGACTCTGTCGCTTTACGTCACGCTCGACGCAAGCGGGGCGATTGTTGCCACAGAGACGCGCCTCGAGAAAATTCATATTGAGGCCAACCTGCGTCTCAACGACTGGGA
>CAZZVZ010000336.1:0-4264 GCA_964657655.1 Gammaproteobacteria bacterium
GCCCAATCTCACCAGCAAGGCGCGCCGTGTCCTTTATCTGACGTTCAATCTGGCGCACTACGGCGATCAGCGCGCGCGCTATTTTGCGGACAAGCATGCGGTATTCCCACCTGATATCGATCGGGATGCGAATAAGTCATACGTGTTTCGTGTCTAGTGCATCACCCACCACAGATGAGTGATGTGCGCATTCATGTTCGCAGGATCAGATGGGCGCCCCTTCTTGGGGGCTTGATCGGCGTTGCTCTGGCAGCGTGGCTGCTGAAGAACTACGGTGTGCGCCACATTTTCGAGCTGCTTGGACATGCAGGCCTGTATGGCGTACTCGCCATCACGGCGTTTCATGTTGTCCAGATACTTAGCTCTGCCTTAGGTTGGCGCGCGGTCGCGGTGCACGATTCCCAAAACGGGCCCGTTCGCATTTACCTGCTGCTCAGATGGATTCGCGAGGGCGTCAACAACCTTCTGCCGCTGGCACAAATCGGCGGCGAGGTGGTTGCCTGGAACCTGCTGCGCCGGCGCGGCACCAAATCGTCGGCCGCCATCGCCGGTACGGTCGCCGATCTGACTCTGGAAATGGTGACTCAGATCTTGTTCACCATCTTGGGTGTGGTGCTGCTTGTCTTGAGCGGCGCGGATCGCAGCAGTGCCTCAGTGCTGGCGTCCGGCCTGTTGGTCGCCACACTGTTCATGGGAGGTTTATTTCTCGCCTTGCGCCTGGGCTTTGCCGAACTGATTGAAAGAGCACTGCTGCGGCTCGGCCGTCTGATGGGGTGGGCCGGTGCTTCACACGTCGAAGGCCTCAATGCTGCGCTGATGGAGTGCTACCAAAAGCCATCGCGCGTGGCGCGCTCGGGCGTGTGGCACTTCCTGTCGTGGCTGCTGGGTGGGCTAGAAGTCTGTCTTGCGCTCAAGTTCCTCGGCAAAGACGTCGACCTCCAGACCGGGCTCGTGATCGAGAGTCTCGGCCAGGCTGCCAAGGCGCTCGGATTTGCCATCCCCGGCGCACTCGGAATTCAAGAAGGAGGGTACGTCATGGTGTGTAGCGCATTTGGGCTGCCGGCAGAATTTGGCATCGCGCTTTCTTTGATGAAGCGCCTGCGCGAGGTCATTCTCGGCGTGCCGGCGCTGGTTGCCTGGCAGCTCTGTGAAACAAGATTGCGCGCCGTGCAGAATGCTTCGGTGTCGAGCGTGCTGCCATGACCGGAACCTCCTGGACACACCTGATCGCCAGGGTCCTGGTGAGACCGCTGGTCGGCACCTGGGTACGACCCAACCACCTGACCACCCTGCGCGTCATCACGGGTGTTGTGGCATGCGTCTTTTTCGCGCTCGGAACACACGCCGGCATGGTGTGGGGCGGCACCTTCTGGCTGATCTCTGCATTCCTCGATCGTGCCGACGGTGAGCTGGCTCGCATTGGCAACATGATGAGCCGAGGCGGTCACATGTATGACTATTATGCAGATACTGCCATCAATGCCGGTTTCTTCCTCGCCATCGGCTTCGGCCTGCGCGACTCGTGGCTTGGCAACTGGTCGATGCTGCTGGGTGTTCTGACGGGCGTGTCGATGTTTCTGTGCAGCCTCTTCTCCGAGTGGCTTGAGCTGCGCAGTCCTCCGGGCACGCGTGCCTACGCGGGCAAATGGGGCTTTGACCCTGACGATGCGCTCTATCTGATGGGACCGCTCGCATGGCTTGGCTGGTTGAGCGCGGTGCTGGTGGGTGCCAGCGTCGGCGCGCCACTGATGATGACCTTGGTCGGCATTCGCCTGTTGCGTCTGCGGCGGGCAGGCACTGTCTCGACGCCGCATGCCATCGCGCCCAAGTTGAGCACCCTTACCGAGTAAATTATGAATAAACCTCTCGACCTGGCGGTCGACGTTGGCGATCGTCCCGGCAAGTCCGTCATGACCTTGAGCAAGAGCCAGAAGCTGCGCCACATGCTGCACAGCCCCGAGCTCGAATTCCTGATGGAAGCGCATAGCGGCCTGTCGGCACGCATCGTCAAGGAAGCAGGCTTCAAGGGCATCTGGGCTTCGGGTCTGTCGATCTCGGCGCAACTCGGGGTGCGGGACAACAACGAGGCGAGCTGGACCCAGGTTGTCGACGTCCTTGAATTCATGGTCGACGCGAGTGACCTGCCGATTCTTCTCGACGGAGATACCGGCTACGGAAATTTCAACAACATGCGGCGTCTCGTCCGGAAGCTCGAGCAGCGCGGCGTGGCCGGTGTCTGCATCGAAGACAAGCAGTTCCCCAAGACCAACAGTTTTCTCAACGGTGAGCGTCAGCCGCTGGCAGATATCGACGAATTCGTCGGCAAGATCGCGGCAGGCAAGGATACCCAGACCGATGCCTCGTTTTCGATCGTGGCACGCGTCGAGGCATTGATTGCAGGCTGGGGCATGGATGAGGCGCTGCGTCGTGCCGAGGCATACCGGATGGCGGGTGCCGATGCCATCTTGATCCACAGCAAGCTGTCAAAGCCCGATGAGATCGTTACGTTCGCGCGTGAATGGGCCGCTCGCTCTCCGCTCGTGATCGTACCGACGCGTTATTACAGTACACCCACTGAAGTGTTCCGCAAGGCAGGTATCAGTACCGTGATCTGGGCCAATCACCTGGTACGTGCCTCAGCAGCGGCCATGCAGGGGGTGGCCAAAGAGATCTTCGAGAGCCAGACACTGGTCAACGTGGAAGACGGTATCGCATCGGTCAATGAAATTTTTCGCCTGCAGGATGCAGACGAGTATTCCGCTGCCGAACGCCTCTACCTCGGCGCCTCGAGCACGGCGCGCGCTGCGGTGGTGCTGGCGGCAAGCCGCGGACGTGGGCTCGAGGCACTCACTGCGGATCGTCCCAAGGTGATGCTGCCAATCGCGGGCCGGCCACTGCTGCGTTGGCTGATCGATGCCTTCAAGAAGGAACGCATCGACGAGATCACCGTGGTCGGCGGATATCGCGCCGATGCGATCGATACCGCAGGCATCAAGCTGGTCCTCAACGAGCGCTACGAGACCACCGGCGAACTGGCCTCGTTTGCATGCGCAATCGATAGCCTCGATACCGACACCATCGTGTCCTACGGCGATCTGTTGTTTCGCAGTTATGTGCTGCGCGACCTGGTTGAGAGCGAGGCTGATTTTGCCGTGGTGGTGGACTCATCGCCAACCGACGCGTGCAACCAGACCGTGCGCGATTTCGCCTACTGCTCAAGAACCGACGACCGCGGACTGTTCGGCGACAAGGTGCTGCTGTCACGCATCGACACAGCAGCAAGCGCCGATGGCCAAGCTGCAGGGCAAGCGGCTGCTCCGCCTCAAGGCCGCTGGATCGGGCTGCTGCGCGTGAGCCGGCGTGGTCTGGTCAAGCTCAAACAGGTCTTGGCAGACTTGCAAGCGCGCGCCGATTTTCATTCGCTCGATCTTCCAGATCTCCTCAACGCACTGATCGAACAGCAGCAGAGCGTCGAAGTGGTCTACGTGCACGGTCATTGGCGTGGCGTCAACGACCTTGAGGACCTGCGGCGTGCAGTCGATTTTGCGCACGGCCAGATTTCGCCGCTCGACCCTCATTCGGCCACGTCGCCTACCCGCGCGGCATGATCGAGGCGCAGGACTTCGTTGAAGCAGCGCGGCGTCGTGGCTTTGAGCGTTACGCTGGTGTGCCTTGTTCATATCTCACACCTTTCATCAATTACGTCTCTCAGGATCCTGCGCTCGAGTATCTGTCGATGGCCAACGAAGGAGACGCGGTGGCGCTGATCGCAGGCGTGACACTGTCGGGTGACAGGTCGCGACCGGCCCGCGGCGTTGCCATGATGCAGAATTCCGGCCTCGGCAACGCCGTCAGTCCACTGACCTCTTTGACCTGGACATTTTGTCTGCCTCAGCTCCTCATCGTCACCTGGCGTGGCCAGCCCGGTGTTCCAGACGAGCCGCAGCACGAGTTGATGGGTGCGATTACGCCCGCCATGCTCGATTCCATGCAGATCTTGTGGGAACTGTTCCCGACCGAACCCTCGCTGATCGAGCCAGCGCTCGATCGCGCCGTAAGGCACATGGACCAGACCGGGCGGCCTTTTGCCTTTCTGATGCAAAAGGGCAGCGTCGCGGCATATCCTCTGCGCGGCGCGGTTGGACCGGTGAGTGGACCGGCCGCCGGCGCTTCCCGCGAGGTGGCTAGCCGCTATTGCGCATCGACGCGTCCCTCGCGACGCGACACGCTTCAGCAGGTCATCGCACACACGCCAAGCGACAGC
>CAZZVZ010000337.1:0-4249 GCA_964657655.1 Gammaproteobacteria bacterium
ACCGACCCAGAGCGGGAAAAAAATCCGGCACGCACCAAGGCTGCCGCGGCAATGTGGCGGTGGCCCGCCATTGCAGCGCGGCCACCGCAGTTACGCCATCCGGTGCTGGCTAGGCTTTTAGAATCGCCTCGGTCGAAATCGGCTGATGACGGATGCGCTTGCCGGTGGCCGAGAAAATGGCGTTGGCCAGCGCCGGCCCGACCAGCGCGGTAGCGGGCTCGCCGATACCTCCGGGCTTCTCGGTACTTTCGATGAGAACGATATCGACCTTCGGCATCTGGTTCATGCGGATCGGTCGGAAGTTGTGGAAGTTGGTTTGCTGGACGCGACCGTTCTCGAGCGTGATTTCCTGGTAAAGCGCGGAAGACATGCCAAAGGCGATGCTCGATTCGATCTGCGCGCGCACAGTGTCAGGATTGACCATGCGTCCAAGGTCGGCTACCACCACCACGCGATTGACCGTGACCTCGCCCTTCTTGACGGTGACGTCGGCGATCTGGCACATGTAGGTGTCATAGCCTTCCATCAGCGCTACACCGCGGCCTTCGCCAGGCTTGCGTGGCTTGTCCCAGCCGGCGGTCTTGGCGGCGACACTCAGCACATTCTGAAAGCGCGGCTTGCCCTCGAGCAGCTCCATGCGATACGCCACCGGATCGGCCTTGGCGGAATGTGCCAGTTCGTCAACGAAACTCTCGTTGGCGAAGGCGTTCATGTTGTGGCTCACGGCGCGCCAGTAACCGGCACGAAGACCCGTGTCGTGGATCACCAGTTCATGCGTGGCGTTGGGAATATTGTAGGGAGCGACCGCCGCTTCTGCCATGAAGGGGTCGAGCGTGTCCTTCGGCAGGCCGAAGGCCCGCTGCGTGACCGACTGGGACGTGACCCGGTACCACAATGCCACGGGCTTGCCCTGGGCATCGACGGCCGCCGTCACCTGATTGAGCGCCATGGGACGATAGAAGTCGTGGGTCATGTCGTCTTCGCGCGTCCACAGCAACTTCACCGGACGACCGACTGCCTTGGAGATCAAGGCGGCCTGGACAATGAAATCGAGTTCCAGGCGGCGTCCGAAACCGCCACCTAGGAAAGTGGTGTGCAGTGTGATGTCCTCGGGCTTGACGCCAATCGCTGCGGCCACGGCACCTGCTGCGCCCTGCTGGAACTGGGTCGGGCCAGAAAGAATGCACTTGCCGTCGTGAACGTAGGCGGTGAAATTCATCGGCTCCATCGGCGCGTGCGCCTGGAGCGGCATCTCATAGCTGGCCTTGATGACCTTGACGCCACTTTGCATCGCGCCCTTGGCATCGCCGACACTCTTGATCGGAATGAATTTGTCGCCCTCAGAAGCCTCCTTGATGGCAGCGCGCATCGAAGCGTTCGAGATCGACGCAACCGAGCCTTCGTCCCATTCGACCTTGAGCGTGTCGCGCGCCTTCTTGGCGCGCCAGTAGCGATCTGCCACGACGGCGACGCCATCGGGCAATTGCACCACGTCGACGACGCCTGGCATTGATTTGGCCTGGGTCGCATCAAAGCTCTTGACCGAACCGCCGATCACGGGACATTGCACCATTGAGGCGTAAAGCATTCCCGGCATGCGCACGTCGATGCCGAACTCTGCCGTACCGTTTACCTTGGCTGGTGTATCAAGCCTCTTGGTGGCACGCCCGACGATGCGAAAGTCCTTGGGATCGGCCAGCGCAACGTTTTCCGGGACCGGCAGCTTGGATGCGGCTTCCGCCAATTCTCCGTAGGTCGCGCTGCGACCGTCGGCGGCGGTCACCACGCCATTCTCGGCCTTTAGGGTCGAGCGATCGACCTGGAATTTGTCTGCCGCCGCCGAAATCAGCATCTCGCGCACCTGCGCACCCGCGACCCGCAGTTTCTCCCATCCATCACGTACCGAAGTCGAGCCGCCGGTGATCTGGGCACCCAGCAGCGCATTGACGTAGTCCTTTCCAGGCGGCGCAATGGCCACGTTGACGCTGCGCAGATCGACGTGCAGTTCTTCTGCGATCAGCATCGGCATCGAGGTATACACCCCCTGGCCCATCTCGGAACGCGCCGAGAGCAAGGTGATGGTGTTGTCATCGGCAATATGCACCCAGGCATTGGGCGTGTAGAGCGTGCCGGCCGCGCGCGCTGCCTTGTGCAGCATCGGCAGCGATACGCCAAGCATCAGCCCGCCCGACAGCAGTGCGGATGTCTTGAGGAAGGCACGACGACTGACTTGAGGTGTGTACATGGTCGTCTCCTCAAGCCTGGCGCATTTGCGCGGCAGCATCCTTGATGGCCGCGCGAATACGATTGTAGGTGCCGCAGCGGCACAGGTTGCCCGTCATCGCCTGATCGATATCCTGATCACTCGGATTCTTGTTCTTGGCGAGCAGTGCCGCTGCACTCATCAGCTGACCGGACTGGCAGTAGCCGCACTGAGGCACGTCGTGCTTGATCCAGGCCACCTGCAGAGGATGGCTGTTGTCGTTGGAGAGACTCTCGACGGTGCTGATGTTGCGGCCGGCGACTGAGGAGACGGGCGTGACACAGGAACGAATCGCAACGCCATCCAGCTGTACCGTGCAAGCGCCACATAGCGCCATGCCGCAGCCGAACTTGGTTCCTGTCTTGCCAAGGTCATCGCGAATGACCCAAAGCAGTGGCGTATCTGGTTCCGAGTCGGTGCTGACGCTCTGACCGTTTAATGTGAATCGAGTCTCCATGAAACCTCTCCCGTTATATACAGTGATGATCGACGGCGTTATATACAGCGATAACCGACGAAGATATGAATTGTTATTGAGCCGCAATCTACACTGCCAAATCGCAAAGGGACACCTTGCGACGCAGCAAGATTGGCCCACTTGAGGCCCTCATCAGCACAACCGCTTTGCAGAAAGCCTGCTGCATGCAAGGCGCTAACTCTCACAAAAACGCGAGCGTTGCTTGACTCAAACGAACCCTGAAAAAGATGGCGTGCTTTACAACCTCGATGCAGCGACCTCGAGTGAAGTCAGAACGCGTATCGAGGAGTGGCTCGCGAAGGCAGTCATCGGTCTTAACCTTTGTCCCTTCGCGCGCGCGCCGATCACGCGAGGCCTGGTGCGCTTTGCGGTGACAGGCGCGAGTAATGCCGATGAACTGCTGATGGAACTCGAGCGGGAAGCGCTGCTACTCGCCGCAGTCGATGCCGCACAGCTCGAGACGGTGCTCCTGATTCACCCAATGGTCATGCATGAGTTTCTGGATTTTCATTTCTTCCTGGCCGAGGCCGAGGCTCTCATGAGGCGGCTCGAGCTTAGCGGGGTGCTGCAGATCGCCACCTTTCATCCGCGTTACCAGTTCGCCGCCAGCGATGAGAACGACATCGGCAATTACACCAACCGCTCTCCCTATCCAATCTTGCATCTGCTGCGCGAGGACAGCGTCACGCGCGCGGCTGCAACCCTGGCAGATGCAAGTGTCGTCACCGACAGAAACATCAAGACGTTAAAGCTGCTCGGTCATGAGGGTTGGAACAAACTATGGACCAGCGCGACTTGAATCAGTCGGTATGTGGGCGAAAGACGGCGGCGGCGCGGCGCGCGCTCAGTAGGTCTCGAAATGCAGTCTCGCCTGATCACGCAGCGCTGGCGCCAGCACATTCCAGTCGAGTCCGCCGTCACGTGCGATGTCACGCAAGGCGAGCATCACGCCTTCTTCCATGCTCTTGAGTCCACACACGTAAAAGTGGGCGGCGGGATCAGCCAATAGTTTTTGCAGGTCCGCAGCGCGCTCTCGCATAACGTCCTGCACGTAGCGCTTGGGGCTGCCTGGCATGCGTGAAAAAGCCAGGTTGATGTCGATAAAATCTTTCGGCAACGATTGCAATGGCCCGAAGTAAGGCAACTCCTGAGGGGTACGGGCTCCGAAAAACAGCATCAGCTTGCCGCCTTCGAAATCGCCGCTCTTGCGCTGCCGGCGGCGCCATTCGGTCATGCCACGCATCGGCGCACTGCCCGTGCCGGTACAGATCATGACAATGTGTGATTTCGCGTGATTCGGCATCAGGAACGAGGTACCAAACGGACCGACGATTTTGACTTCGTCACCGATCTTGAGGTCACACACATAGTTCGAGGCGACGCCCATCAATGGGCGCCCGAGATGGTCTTCGGTGACGCGCTTTACGGTCAGGGCCAGGTTGTTGTAGCCCGGCCGCTCGCCGTTGCGCGCGCTCGCCACCGAGTACTGGCGTGGCTGGTGTGGCTTG
>CAZZVZ010000338.1:0-4246 GCA_964657655.1 Gammaproteobacteria bacterium
CGGCAGGACCGCAATTCCTACTCCTGCTGCCACCATTCTTCCGACCTGCTCGAGATTTTTCAGCTGGACCCGGTATTGAATCTGCCGTCCCAGGCGCGCCGCGCGATCCTGCAGATGGATTTCCAGTGCGGCGTCTGCCATCCCGACGAACGGATCACCGACGATCTCGGCAAACGAGACGGATGCGCGCTTCGCCATGCGATGATTGGTTGCAGCAATCACGACCAGCTGGTCTTGAGCGATCACGAGCGTCTCGAGCGCCGCCAGATCCGCCGAATCGGCGACGATGCCGAGTTCAGCGCGCCCTTCAGCGATCCAGAGCACGATGTCAGCACTTGGCCGCTCCTCCAGATCAATCGACAGTTCTGGATGAGCGACCAGGAAACTGCACAACTGCTGTGGCAGGAAGGAAGCCAATGCGGCCGAGTTCGAAAGCAGACGGACGCGCCCGCGCAGACCCGCGCCATAGGTGCGCAGCTCGCCTTGCATTTCTTCAACCTGATCGATGATGGCACGCGCATGGCGCGCCAGGGCATCGCCAGCGGCAGTCGGATGCACGCCACGTCGACTCCGGTACAGCAGAGGCGCACCGAGCGCGTCCTCCATGCCAGACACGCGTTCGCTCACCGACGCGAGCGCGAGGTTGACCGCGGGTGCGGCCCGCGTCAGGCTCCCGTGTTCCACAACGGCGAGAAAAAGGCGCAGGTCGACCAGGTCAAAGCGCAATCGGTACCCTTCGTTTTATCCGAAGTCTAGCATCGCTTCTTCCACATTGCCATGATGCTTCCCGGTTTCTACCATGCAAGCCATGGACCAACTCTCGCTGATATTTTCTGCAGGTCTGCTCGCTGGCGCCATGAATGCACTTTCCGGCGGAGGCTCGTTTGTGACCTTGCCGGCCCTGATCGCGGCGGGGGTGCCATCGGTTCAGGCGAATGCATCGAGCACCGTGGCGCTGTTTCCGGGCGGCGCAGCGAGCGCCTTCGCCTACCGCGACAATCTCGGACCTGTCGGATCGGCTTCGCTTCAGTCGCTGGCTCTGGTGACCATCTGCGGCGGCTTCATCGGTGCCGTGCTGCTGATCTCCACCCCGGCCAGGACGTTCGACGCGGTGCTGCCTTGGCTTTTGTTGCTTGCCATGCTGGCACTGGGCTTTGGCCGGCGATTTGGCGAGTGGCTCAGACAACGCTGGCACATCCGGCCGAGTCTGGTGCTCACGACCCAGTTTGCCCTCGGGGTGTACGGCGGTTATTTTGGCGGGGCGGTCGGCATCATGATGATGGCCGTGTGGGGCTTGCTCGAGACGCGCGATCTAAAGAGCCTGCACGCACCGCGCACACTTCTCGTGAGCGCAGCCAATACCACGGCAGTTGTGATTTTCATCGCGGCGCACGCGGTGCATTGGCACGAGACCCTGGTGATGCTGGCAGGCGCCGTGGCGGGGGGTTATGGTGGCGCTCATATCGGACGGCACGCCCCAGCCCACATGATTCGAATCGGGACGCTATCGATGACGTTCTGCATTACGCTCATTTTTTTCATGCGGGCCTACGCTCACTAGTACCTCGACATTGGGTCGAGCTTGAAATCGCCCGCCAAGCCAGCTTGATTCAGGCGAGAATTCGCTGTCACACAGATTGAGAGATTTGCCATGGACCTCGGTATCAAGGGACGTTGGGCGCTGGTCTGCGCAGCCAGCAAGGGACTCGGACGTGGCTGCGCTTTCGCGCTCGCCCATGAAGGCGTCAATGTCACGATCACGGCGCGCCGCAAGGATGCGCTCGATGCTACAGCCGATGAGCTGCGTCGACGCTACCGGGAGATTGAAGTGCGCGGCGTCATCGGCGACATTGCCACGGTGGAAGGGCGGCAGGCAGCGCTGGCCGCCTGTCCGCAGGTCGACATCCTGATTAATAATAATGGCGGCCCGCCGCCTGGCGACTTCAGGCAATGGGATCGCGAGGCGTGGATCAAGGCGCTCGATGCCAACATGCTGACTCCGATCGAACTGATGAAGGCGACCGTCGATGCCATGGCAGAGCGCGGTTTCGGACGGGTGGTCAACATCACCTCGGGCGCTGTGAAAGCGCCGATCAACGTGCTTGGTCTTTCCAACGGGGCACGCTCTGGACTGACCGGTTTTGTGGCGGGACTGGCGCGCCAGCCTCAGCTTGCCAGCCACAATGTCACCATCAACAACCTGCTTCCTGGACCCTTCGACACAGATCGCCTGAAAACCGCCAATGCGGCTGCAGCGAAAGCAGCCGGTCAGGATCTCGAGCAGTTGACCCAGTCGCGCCGCGCCGCAATTCCAGCGCAGCGTTTTGGCGAGCCTGAAGAGTTCGGCGCCATGTGTGCCTTCTTGTGCAGCATACACGCCGGATTCATCACGGGACAGAATTTCCTGATGGATGGCGGCCTGTTTCCCGGCACCTTCTAATCAGGGCACTGTCGACGCTGCAACGCTTGATGTGAGGGGATAGTGGCACGCCACCGAGCGGCCATCGCCCACCGCAGTGAGCACGGGGCTGACTTCCCTGCACCGGGCATCGGCATAACGGCAGCGTGGATGGAAATGGCAGCCCGACGGCGGGTTGCTCGGGCTCGGCGTCTCGCCAGTCAGCACAATGCGCGTGGCCCGACCTGTCCTTTGCGTATGCGGCACGGGAACCGCCGACAACAGTGCTTCTGTATAGGGGTGGGCCGGCTCGCGATACAGGCTCGTGGTGTCACCTATTTCAACGATGCGGCCAAGGTACATGACCGCCGTTCTGCTCGAGACCTGTCGCACCACGCTGAGATCATGGGCAATGAAGACATAGGTCAACGACAGCCGTTCCTGCAGTTCGGCCAGAAGATTGATGATCTGCGCCTGAATCGAGACGTCCAGCGCAGACACCGGTTCATCGGCAATCACGAGATCAGGTGACAAGGCAAGTGCACGCGCAATGCCGATGCGCTGGCGCTGACCACCCGAGAATTCATGTGGAAACCGTTCGAGCTGTTCCGCATTCAAGCCAACCAGTTCCATCAGCTCGATCACGCGCATGCGCAACTGTCTGGCATCAAGACGGGTATGCACGCGCAAAGGCTCGGCGATCAGATCACCCACGCGCCGACGCGGATTGAGCGAGGTATACGGATCCTGGAACACCATCTGCAGACGCGGCCTGAGGGGGCGCAACTGCCGCTCCGAAACGTAGGTGATATCGCGTCCAAGAAATTTGAGCGAACCCGACGAGATCGGGTGCAGGCGCACCAGGCAGCGCGCCAGGGTCGACTTGCCGCAGCCCGATTCGCCAACCAGGCCAAGTGTTTCTCCCTTGTTGACCACCAGAGAGACGCCGTCGACGGCACGCAGCAGTCGCATCCCCTGGCGCGAGAAGCGATGTCCGACCTTGAAGTGCTTCTTGAGATCGGTTACCTCGAGAATTGGCGACCCGTGTTCTAGCGTGACTGGTTCGAGCGGCATCAGGCGGCGTTTTTCTCGGGCGACAGGAAATCAGGGCGCAGCTTGTCGCGTGACGCTTCGTCGAGCCAGCAGGCGGCGCTGTGCTGATCGATCGGTCCGATCTCGGGTCGTTTGCTGCACGCGGCAAAGGCGCAATCGCAGCGCGGCTCGAACGCGCAGCCACCAGGCAGCGACGTCAGCGAGGGTGGCGCGCCGCGAATCGACAGCAGCCTTTTCGGGCGCTTGCCCTCGAGCGGCGGGATCGATCCCAGCAGGCCCCAGGTGTAAGGATGCCAGGGTACTTCGAACAGTGCCCTGGTGGCCCCGCGTTCGATGACACGGCCTGCGTACATCACCATCACCCGATCAGCCAGCTCCGCGACGACGCCCATGTCATGGGTAATCAGCAGCACCGAGGACTGAAAACGTTCACGCAGGCGTTGCAGCAGGTCGAGGATCTGGGCCTGGACCGTGACATCGAGTGCCGTGGTCGGCTCATCGGCAATCAGAATGGACGGATTGCACGACAAGGCCATGGCAATCACGGCGCGCTGGCGCATGCCGCCGGACAGTTCGTGCGGAAAGCGTTCGAACTGACTGGCCGGTGCCGGCATGCCGACCTCACCGAGCAGTTCGATGGCGCGCTGGCGCGCGCCCTGGCGAGATACATCCTGGTGCGCGCGGATCTGCTCCACCATCTGCCAGCCGATACTGTAGACCGGGGTCAGTGCGGTCATCGGGTCCTGGAAAATCATGGCGATGTCGCGGCCGCGCAGCGAGCGCATGGCGTGCCCG
>CAZZVZ010000339.1:0-4235 GCA_964657655.1 Gammaproteobacteria bacterium
CTGAAGGAAAACAGCCTGCACTACGCGCCCTATACCCTGTTGGCGCTCCTGCCGGTGTGCGCCTTCTTGCTGCAGATGGCGTTCATTGGCCGGCACAGGGGCTACGTCGAGAATCTGGTGGCAGCGCTGCACGGCCACACCTTCCTCTTCATCGTGCTGCTCGTTTTCGTGCCCCTCAATTCCTTCAACGGCTGGCTCGGTGCGCTGTGGATGCTGGTTGCCATCGTGCACATGATCTGGGCGCTGAGCCGCATTTACGGCTCGCGTGGCATCGGTCTGTTTATGCGCCTGGGCGTTCTCGCGGTAACCTATGGCATGGCGCTGGTGTTTGCGACCACTTTTGCCGTCTTTATCAGCGTTTTGACTTGATTTTTCTATGACCGCAGCGCTTTACCAGTCATCCATTACCTCCTTGCCCCTGCTTGGACGCGGCAAGGTGCGAGAAAACTACGCGCTGGGCGACGACAAGCTGCTGATCGTCACCAGTGATCGCCTGTCGGCCTTCGATGTGGTGATGAGTGAGCCAATTCCCGGCAAGGGTGAAGTGCTCAACGCCATGTCCAACTTCTGGTTCGAAAAACTCAAGGACGTGGTGCCCAATCACTTGACCGGCATCGATCCGGCAAGTGTGGTGAGTGATTCCGAGAAGGACCAGGTGCTGGGCCGCGCGGTGGTGGCCAAACGGCTCAAGCCGATCATGGTGGAAGCGGTGGTGCGCGGTTACCTGGCCGGCTCTGGCTGGAAGGACTATCAGGCAAGCGGCGAGATCTGCGGTGTCCGGCTGCCAGCTGGACTGGTGAACGCCGATCCGCTTCCCGAGCCGATCTTCACCCCGGCCCGCAAAGCCGAGCTGGGGCATCACGACGAGAACGTCAGTTTCTCGACAGTCGCGAGCGAAATCGGCCATGACCTTGCCGAACGTATCAGGGCCATCAGCATCGAGCTGTACCAGAGCGCTGCCAGTTACGCGGCCACGCGCGGCATCCTGATTGCCGACACCAAGTTCGAGTTCGGGCTCGATGATGCCGGCCAGATCATTTTGATGGATGAAGTGCTGACTGCCGATTCGTCGCGCTTTTGGCCCGAGGACGGCTATCAGCGCGGTGTCAATCCGCCGTCCTTCGACAAGCAGTTCGTCCGTGATTATCTGGAATCGGTGCCCGGCTGGAACAAGACGGCGCCTGCACCGCACCTGCCGGACCATATCGTTGCAAGCACCAGCGCCAAGTATCGCGAGGCCCTGACGCGCCTCACGGGGGCCAATTGAGACCAGCCGCGCCACACGTGCGCGTTGACAAAGGCAACTGCTATAAAGAATCATGCGACAGGGCGAGTCCTCGGGCCCTGCCGTACAGCACGCCTTGAAGCAGGCACGAAGTCAATGACCGCAGCAACAACGATCGCACCAGAGCAGCAGCGCCGCACCGTGCCTTTCGGGCGACTGGCCGGACTTTTCGCCATTTTGAGCGGGCTCATGACCGTCTCTGCGGTGGCGCAGACGCAAAGTTCGGTACCCACCCCATCGCCCATGCCGGTCGGCCATGTCGCCCTGCCGATGCTCGCCTGGGTTGCCATCGGCGGCTTCGTACTCATCATCTTTGCGCTGATCGGTGTGGTGGTCGCCATCTGGCGCAAGGAAGCCGCCAACCGCAGACCGCCGCCGACCAAGAGACGCTCCAGCAGCAACAAGCCGGACAACCCTGCGTGGCGCGAGACCGGCAAGGGCCGCCGCGGGCGCGATCCGACCGATGTCAAGCTGCAGGACGACGATCTGCCGCCCATCACCGTCATGACCGGAGCGACCTGGGCCGACAAGGAGCAGGCCATCCCGCGCCAGTCGAGCCTGATCGCCACCGCACCCGCGCCGGCCGACGATGGCTCCAATGTGTACAAGACCGGCTACAACCCGTTCTTCAGGCATTCAAGTACCGAGCAGATCCAGGTCGAAGAGGTTGCCGATCTGGTGGAGCAGGCCGAGCTGATGAATACGCTCGCCAACTACCCGGCCGCCATTTCGATGCTGACGCGCCACATCCGCGATACCGAAACGCCTTCGCCCAAGGCCTGGCTGATGCTGTTCGATCTGTATGCCAAGACCGAGCGCGAGGACCAGTACACCAATCTGGCCAAGGGCTTTCGCATCCAGTTCAACGCCGATGTGCCAAGCTGGAGCCAGCAAAAGACCGAGCCGACGCGCAACCTCGAAGACTATCCGCGCGTGATGGAGCGCATCTGCGGCGCGTGGGGTGGCAAGGACATCAAGCCGCTGCTCAATTCTCTCCTGTTCGACGACCGCGGTGGATCGCGCGCCGGCTTCAAGCTGGAAGCCTACGCCGACCTTTTGCTGCTGCTCGACATTGTCGAGGCCCTCGTGACCATCGAGGTCGAGATCGCCGAACGGCGCGAGATCGAACGCAAACTCCAGAGCAAACCTCTGGTTTGATCGCGCCGCGGGCGAGTCCCGGCTAAAATCCCTTCTTTTTGGTGTTCACCATGTCGAGCGACTCAGCAAGCCCGATTGTTTCTGCCACCGACTCCGGCGCTGCCGCGCCCGTGGTCGGGGTCGTCATGGGCAGCGCCAGCGACTGGGAGGTGATGCGCCATGCGGTCGAATTGCTGCGCGAATTCCAGGTGCCGCACAAGGCCGAGGTGCTGTCGGCTCATCGCATGCCGTTCGACATGCTCGAATATGGGCGCAGCGCAAAGGAGCGCGGCCTGAAGGTGATCATCGCCGGCGCTGGTGGTGCAGCACACCTGCCTGGCATGCTGGCTTCATCGACTCTGTTGCCGGTGCTCGGTGTGCCAGTGCCGTCACGCCACCTGGCCGGAGAAGATTCACTTTTGTCGATCGTGCAGATGCCGCGCGGCATTCCGGTTGCGACCTTCGCGATCGGTGAATCGGGTGCTGCCAACGCGGCGCTGTTTGCCATTGCCCTCCTGGCTGCGCACGATGAGGCGCTGTTCGCGCGGCTGCAGTCGTTTCGTGCCACCCAGACCGAGGCGGCACGCGCGATGGTCTTGCCGGTCTAGTTCCCATGAGCGTTCTAAAGCCCGGCTCGTGGCTGGGACTGATCGGTGGTGGCCAGCTGGGGCGCATGTTCGCCATGGCGGCACAAACACTTGGTTATCGCGTCATGGTGCTCGATCCCGATCAGGGCAGCCCCGCGAGCGCGGTATGCGATGCGCAACTGGTGGCCGAATACCACGACAAGGAAGCGCTCGCGACGCTTGCCGAGCGGGTCGCTGCAGTGACCACCGAGTTCGAGAATGTACCGGCCGACAGTCTTGAATTCCTGGCGCGTGAGCGCCGCGTCACGCCGGCGGCAGCCAGTGTCGCGATTGCGCAGGATCGCATCGCGGAGAAGAATTTCATCGCCCGGGCAGGCGCGCGTGTCGCGCCGCATCACGTGGTGCGCACCCAGGGCGACCTGGCTGGTGCACCGCGTGAACTGTTTCCAGGTGTGTTGAAGGCCAGCCGCCTCGGCTACGACGGCAAGGGCCAGGTACGCGTCAATGACCGCGACGATGCACGGCGCGGCTTTGTGGCGCTCGGCGAGGTGGCCTGCGTGCTCGAGCAGCGTCTTGCGCTCAGCTTTGAAATCTCGGTGGTGCTCGCGCGTGCCATGGATGGCTCGACCGTCACCTTCCCGGTGGCCGAGAATCTGCATCGCGACGGCATCTTGCACGTCACACGCGTGCCGTCCGACAAGGTGAGCGATGCGCTCGCTGCCGAGGCAACCCGCACTGCGCTGCAAATCGCCGAAGCACTCGATTATCACGGCGTTCTGTGCGTCGAATTCTTTGTGCTGAGCGACGGCCAGCTGATCGTCAACGAGATGGCACCACGCCCGCATAACAGCGGGCACTACACCATCGACGCATGTGTCTCGAGCCAGTTCGATGCGCAGGTGCGTGTCATGGTCGACGCACCGCTCGGCAGCACGCATCAGCACAGCGCTGCGGTGATGCTCAACGTACTTGGCGATTTGTGGTTCAAGCACGGTGGCGACAAACCGCTCGAACCCGATTGGGATGTGGTGCTGGCGCATCCTGGTGCCAAGCTGCACCTGTATGGCAAGAACACCGCGCGCCTGGCGCGCAAGATGGGTCACATCACGCTGGTCGGCGATGATCCGTCGGCACTGTGGCGCGATGCGGCCGGCATCGCCTGCGCGCTCGGCATGCCGACTTTCTGAATTGTGAGCGTGGCCCCGTGAGCCAGCCCGAGCCGAGCC
>CAZZVZ010000340.1:0-4234 GCA_964657655.1 Gammaproteobacteria bacterium
CACCCAGGGTCCGCTTGGTCACTTCGAGCACTGCTTGCAGCTGGGCGTACTTGGCCGCACCAAAGCCCTTGACCTCGGCGAACTGCTCGAAACTGGCCGCAAATACCCCCGACAGGCTGCCAAACCTCAGCAGCGCGTCGCGCGCCAGTGCTACTGCGTTGTGGCCAGCGCGCCCAGTGCGCAGCAACACGGCAAGCAATTCCGCATCGCTGAGGGTTTCTGCGCCATGGGCGATCAGCTTCTCGCGCGGGCGTTCGTCCCGTGGCCAGTCACGAATCGGCACGATAGGTCTCCGATCGCTTAAAATGATGCTTGTATAACAATGCCTTGACTCCATTTCGCCTTATGCAGGCCGTTCCCGTGATCCGCCCCGACTCGTTTTTGACGCTGCACTATCGCATTGGCCTGATCTCCGAGAGCGCGATCGACAGCGCCGTGGTCGATACCTTCGAGGACAAACCAGCCACTCTGCAGATGGGCAGCGGTCAGCTGGCGCCGTCGCTCGAAGCCCGGCTGATTGGACTGGAACAGGGCGCCAAGGCAAGTTTTGATTTGCAGCCTGGCGAGGCCTACGGCGATCGGAAGTCAGAATTGCTCCAGAAGTTGAGTCGGTCCCAGCTTGATCAGGAAACCGCAGCCGGTACGGAATTCGTGCCGGGTGATTGGGTCGAATTCTCAGCGCCTGCAGGTGCCCCTCGCGGAAGGTTCGCAGGAGTTCTGAAAGAATTGAATGACCAATATGCGTTATTCGACTTCAACCATCCGCTGGCCGGCCAGCCGATCCGCTTTGACGTCGAGATCATCGGTGTCCTCTAACTGCTCCGTGAAACAAGGATTTACATGGAACTGATACTCGCGCAGCCGCGCGGCTTTTGTGCAGGCGTAGACCGCGCCATCGAAATCGTCGAAAGAGCTCTGGCCCAGTTCGGCGCTCCCATCTATGTACGTCACGAGATCGTGCACAACCGCTACGTGGTCGACGACCTGCGCGCCAAGGGCGCGATCTTCATCGAGGATCTGGGCGAAGTGCCGCGCGGCAGTACGGTGGTCTTTAGTGCCCATGGCGTGTCTCAATCGGTACGCAAGGAAGCGGACATGCTGGGTCTGCGCGTGTTCGATGCTACCTGTCCTCTGGTCACCAAGGTGCACATCGAAGTGGCCAAGATGCGCAAAGACGATCGCGAGATCATCATGGTCGGCCACCATGGCCATCCTGAGGTCGAGGGCACCATGGGTCAGTCGCCACAGGGGATGTATCTGGTCGAGACCGCTGAAGATGTACGCCGCCTCGACGTCAAGGATCCGCATCGCCTCGCCTATGTGACGCAAACCACCCTGTCAGTCGACGACGCTGCCGAAGTCACCCAGGCGTTGCGCGATCGCTTCCCCGATATCGTCGAGCCCAAGCGCAACGACATCTGCTACGCCACCCAGAATCGCCAGGATGCGGTGAAATTCATGGCGCCGCTGTGCGATCTGGTGCTGGTGGTGGGTTCACCGTCGAGTTCCAACAGCAACCGTCTGCGTGAAGTCGCCTCGCGCCTGAATGTGGATGCCTATCTTCTTGAGAATGCGGCGGCGCTCGATCCACGCTGGCTCGAGGGCAAGACCCGTGTCGGAATCAGCGCCGGCGCCTCGGCGCCGGAAATCCTGGTGCAGGAATTGATGGAACGCTTGAAGGAGTTCGGTGTTCAGTCGGTGCGCAAACTCGATGGTGTGCAGGAACACGTGCAGTTTCCACTGCCGCGCGGCCTGGGTGGCAATGACGAGCGGGGCAGCAGTATCAGCACCCACGATTCGGTGTCCTCGCACTAGCCGACTGACCGACCTGGCGCGGCGCCATCGGCGCGCTCGCGACAGGGTCAACAGTTGAATGGATTCAATGCGTTGCTGTTATAATTGCGGCGACGTGCTGGAGTCGCATAGTGGCAATTGCACAGCATTCGTAATGCTGCACCGAAAGGTTCCGTGAGTTCGAGTCTCACCTCCAGCACCACCTGATCCGGGCTTGCCGGCGCCGCTGCGCCGACCAGGCCGTTTCGCCGCCGCGTCATTCCACCAGCTTGTCCCTGATCGCGAGCAGCTCCTGATGCTGTTCCGGGCTGACGCGCGGATATTCCATCTTCAGGGCCTCGAGCGTCTTGATCACAATGCCCGATACGATGAGGCGCGCATTCTCCTTGTCGTCGGCAGGAACCACGTACCAGGGAGCTTCCTTGGTGCTGGTGGCCGAAAGACACTGCTCGTAGGCTTTCATGTAGTGCGGCCAGAAGGCGCGTTCCTTTAGGTCGGCATCACTGAACTTCCAGTTCTTGTCGGCATCGTCGATACGTCCCAAAAAACGTCGTGCCTGTTCTTTCTTCGACATGTTGAGATAGAACTTGATGATCACGGTGCCGTTGTGCGCGAGATGCCGCTCAAGGTTGTTGATGGAGCGGTAGCGCTCATCCCAGAACGCCTGATCGCCTCCGACGTCGGCCTGGATTCCCTGGTTCTTCAGAATCGAGGGATGGACCTTGGCGACCAGCACTTCTTCGTAGTAGGAACGATTGAAGATGCCGATGGTGCCGCGCGGCGGCAGAGCACAGGTGGTACGCCACAAGAAATCATGACTCAGTTCGTTGGCGCTTGGTGCCTTGAAACTATGCACCGAGCAGCCCTGTGGATTGACGCCGGACATCACGTGCTTGATGGCGCCGTCCTTGCCGGCAGCATCCATGGCCTGGAAGATCAGCAGCACGGCGTGCTGGTTCGATGCGTACAGCAGTGACTGCTGCGCGCTCAGGCGCGCGACGCGTTCCGCGAGCAGCTGCTTGTAATCCTTGTCGTTCTTGTACACCGGATCGGTCAGCGTCGGCCATGCCTTGAGCTTGACCTTTGAATTGGGCTTGACCTGGAACTTGCCTACTGCGCTACTCATCGTTTCTCTCCGAGAGAATTTCCGTTAGTGGAGTTGGGCATCGCGGCCCTCGACTGGTTCAATCGTCCCAGCCGGACCTCGTTTTGCGCTGGGAATGCTAAGCCACGCCAGGACCAGCGTGATGACAGAGACAACCGCAATCGCTGCAATCATGGGCAACGCAGTGGCGTTGCCAAACGGTGCACCTGCGACAATGACCAGCGCGCCTACTGCGAACTGCAATGTGCCAAGCAGGGCTGAGGCGGTACCCGCCTGATGCCCGTGCGCATCGAGTGCCATTACCGCGGTGGTCGGCACCACGATACCGAGAAACCCGAAACCAACGAACAGGAACGCGATCATGATCCAAAGACTGTCATAGCCCAGGGCGAACAGTGTCAGCAGGGTCAGCATCGCGGCGCAGTAGCCAATCACTGCGACACGCACCAGCCGGTTCATGCCAAAGCGGCTGATCAGCGCACCGCAAGCCTGCGAGGCAGCAATAAAGGCGAAAGCGTTGACCCCAAAGATCACGCCGTAGCTGCGCGCCGAGTGGTGATAGTGCTCCATGACAACAAAGGAGGAATTCGACAGGTAGCTAAAAAAGCCGGCGACGCCAAAGGCACCGGTCATGGTGAGACCAAGAAACTGCCGGTCGCGCATCAGGGAGGCGTAACTTCGCATCGCGCTTGCCATACTGCTCGAGGCTCGTTGGTGGTGAGGCCGGGTTTCGCGCAGCCGTGTTGCCAGCAGCAAAAGACTGAGCAAGGCGGCACCGAAGACGAACCAGAACACGCCGCGCCAGCCGACCGACTCGACAATGAAACTGCCTGTGAGCGGCGCCAGGATCGGCGAGATGCTAAACACCAGCATCAGCATCGACATCAGGCGTGTCGCCTCGACACCGGTGTGCATGTCGCGCACGATGGCTCTTGGCACCACCATGCCAGCGCACGCGCCCAGGCCCTCGAGCAAGCGAAATACGATCAGCGTCTGGATGTTGCCGGCCAGCGCACAGCCTACGCTGCTGAGCGCGAACAGGCCGACGCCGAAGTAGAGCGGCGCCTTGCGGCCGAAGATGTCGGCGGCAGGGCCGTACACCAACTGGCCGAAGCCGAGCGAGAGCAAGAACACGGTCAGGGTCAGCTGTACCGAGCCGGACGAGGCGTTCATGGAGTGGCCGATCGAGGGCAGCGCCGGCAGATACATGTCGATCGCAAAGGGCCCGATGGCCGAGATCAGTCCCAGCACCAGTGCAGTGCGAAAAAGCGCAGCCTTCATGCGTTGCTTGCGGCGCTGTCGGTGATGGACTTGAAGCACGTCGTGGTGGTCGAT
>CAZZVZ010000341.1:0-4230 GCA_964657655.1 Gammaproteobacteria bacterium
CGTTTGCCGTAGCGATGATTTGACGCTGCGTAGGCGACGGTGCGATCGGCGTTGAGAAACAGCGCGCGCTGCACGGCGCGCGGCGAGTCCTCGCCTTGCGCGACGATGATCCAGTCATAGCGGGTGCGGCGCAGCGCCCTGAACTGCAGCAACTGGCGCCAGACTGCGCGCAGCGCTACCGAGCGGCCGGTGCGCACCCGCGGATAGGCATGAATCTGGTCGAGGTTGGGGTTGCCTTCGGCGACCCAGGCGTTGTATTCACTTGCGAGCAACTCGATACGTGCATCGGGAAAGGTTTGCCGCAGGCGCGCCAGCAATGGCGTGGTGAGCAGCAAATCACCGAGCTTGTCACGCTTGAGGACCAGAATCTTCATGAGTTCGCAGCAGGCTTCTTCGCGGCGCTCGCCTGTGAACCCAGCAGCTCAGATACCGCATCCATTACCCTGTCGACCGACAGCGCAGCGACGCTGTGACTGGTATCGCGCAGCACGATCTGGCGGGTTTGCCATGCCTGCCACACCTCGGGGTCGGAATTGCCGAACATGCACAGCAGCGGCTTTTGCAGGGCAGCTGCAATGTGCATCGCACCGCCATCGCTGAGCACCACCAGATCGGTGAGCGACAGCACCGCCATCAGTTCGGGCAGGGTGTGCGTCGGGTGGGCGATCACGGGCACATCGAACAGCAGCGCCAGCACTTCTTCGGCTTTGGCATCATCGCCTGGATGCAAGGGGTTGTCGCTGGCACCGGGCGCCCAAAGCAGCAGCAGGTCGGCGTCGTGGCGCTGCTTGACGCGTCGCATCAGGGCTGCGAAGTTTTCTGCGCTCCAGCGCTGATCGACTTTGCGGG
Organism: Gammaproteobacteria bacterium; assembly: GCA_964657655.1. GTDB lineage: Bacteria > Pseudomonadota > Gammaproteobacteria > Burkholderiales > Burkholderiaceae_D > CAJCIC01. The sequence goes on from CAZZVZ010000341.1 coordinate 850, forward strand.
CACTGATATGGAATGCGACCAAGGGGCGGCCGTCTGTTCGATTGATGGTCTTTGCGATCGCCTCGCGCAGCGCATGGTCGACGCTCACCTCGCAGGGAGGCAACTCGGCCGGCAGGGCGCTGCGCTGCTCCGGAGGCAGCAGCTCTTGCAGCATGAAGCGCTGCAGGCGCACTGCATGCCGCGGCAGCTTGCTGGCATCGATGGCCAGGTCGACACCGCGCAGCGCCGCATCGGCCGGATTGGTGAAGGCAGCGATGCGGCGTGGCCTGCATGCGCGTGCCAGTTTTAGCGTCTGCTCCGACAAGATGGCCGCAGTGATCACGGCCAGGTCGTAGCGCTCGCGCCGGAGCTGCCGATACAGGTGCCAGGTGTCGAGCGCCACCCTCAGACGTGACTGGCCGGGAGCGCGATGCTTGAGCTTGGTGTAGGTGTAGTGGTGGTCGATGGCGCTGTTGCCGCTCAGCACTGGCGCGTTGTAACTGTTTGACAGCAGGTCGATCCTGGCCGCTTTGAGATTGTTGCGCAGCGCCCGCAGCAAGGGCGTAGTCAGCACCAGGTCACCAATGTTGTCGCGCTGGATCACCAGAATCTTGAGATTGGGCCGGGCCCGCAATTCTGCGTGCCACGCATCCCAGGCGCCAGATGCATATCCGGCAGCAGGTCTTGCAATCACAAACTCGCCTTGCTGCCGTACAGCTGCGGATTGAGTGCCGGATCGTTGTACATCTTGAACTGACGATAGATTTTGAAGTAGCCGGTGCCGTCCTGGCAGCGTTGCAGCAGACGGATCAGGGCGCGTGCCAGATCATTGCGTTGCACGACCAGCAGGCGCTGCCTGTCGAGGCAGGTGGCGCGGTGTTCTGGCGATGCATCCTGACGCACTGCCTGGAGCCCCATGTGGTAGATCTTGAGCGCCAGAATCGACAGCCGGTCGACCATGGCGCCTGCCGTCTCAGAACTCTGTTCGGCGTCTTCTGGGTAGGGCGGCATGCCAAGGCCACGCAGCAAGGCTTCGTCGATACGTTCAGTGGCGTCGTTGCGTTGCTGGTTGAATTTGTCGATGGCGCGCTTGTTGGCCGCAATCAGGCCGTCGTCGACGCCAATGCGGCGCGCCAGATCCTCTTCTGCCCACAGCATGCAGTTAAAGCGATGGTTGTCTGCGACGGCGCCAACCAGAGCGGGTTGCTCGCTGATGCCCGAAATCTGCGCTGGCCACGCTGGCGCACCAACGCTTTGGTCGTGAAAAGCCAGCAGTTCTTCAACCTGGAGGAGCAGTGCAGCCATTCGCAATGAATCATCGATGGGCCGCGGAAATCGCAACCCTTTCGCCATTGTAATGGGCGGGGGCGCGTTGTTTAGTGCACCAGCTGCAGGAATTGCTTTTCGGACAGGCCACGCGAGAACAAGAAGCCCTGCAGGTAGTCGCAGCGCCAGGCGGTCAGAATGTCGGCCTGCTCATGCGATTCGACACCCTCGGCGACGCTTTGCAGGCCGAGTTCCTTGCACAGCTGCAACAGACTGCGCACGATCTTGCGGTCAACGTCCGAATGCCTGATCTGGCGAATGAAGCTGATGTCGAGTTTCACGGTTGTGATCGGTAGCCTGGCCAGGATCTGCAGCGAGCTAAAACCGGTGCCGAAGTCGTCGATTGCGATTGAGATGCCATAGCTCTTGATCATGGTCATCAACTCGGCAGCCTGCTGCAGATCGCGCAGCACGCCAGTCTCTGTCAGTTCGATCTCGAGCAGGTGGTTCGGAAAGGCAAAACTCTCGGTGGCGCGCAATACCGCCGACAGGTAGGTCGGATGATTGAATTGTGCGGGCGAGACATTGAGCGAGATGCGGCCTTCAAAGCCAGGACGCTCGGTTCGCAATGCGGCATTGAACTGGCTCACTTGCCTGACCACCCAGGCACCCAGCTCCTGAATGAAATCGGTTTCTTCGGCAACTGCCACAAACTGGTCGGCACTTAACAGACCGCGTTGCGGATGGTTCCAGCGCAGCAGCGCTTCGGCGCCAGCCAGTTGCCGGTCCGAGGATCGGATCTTTGGCTGGTAATACATCTCGAACTGGTTGGTCTCGAGTGCGTAGGCCAGATCTTCACGGGTGAACGACGGCCTCGCATCGGACTGGGCAGCCGCGCCATCGCGTTGCGCCTCCTCTTCGCCGAGCATGTTCTGGAACACTTCGGTGAAGGTCAGAGCCTTATTGTCCAACAGTCACTCCCATGGCACTTTTGTCGTTCTTGGCGTTTACCGAGGTTAAGCCAAGACGTTGCACCTGTCGAGGAATTTGGCACACAAAAAGGGTCGTCCACAGGGTCGCATTCGAGACCTGCGCGATCGGTCGAGTTGCGTGGTTTGCACTTGGCGAACGCCACGGCCGGCGGCCCCGCGCTGGCCTTCGCGTCGCTCGAAGACTCGAGCTGCGGCACATATATTTTTGCCCGCGTGCCCAATCTGGCCCGAGTCAGCCACCGGGTAAGGTAAAGTGTGTGCGTATTATCACGCGGCGGGCCTGGTGCCGCCGCAGTCAAAGCTGTCAAAGGGGACTGTCTGGTATGGAAGATCTGAAGCGCCGTGTCATGATTGTGGAAGACAATCGCGATGCGAACGACTCCCTGGCGATGCTCGTCGAAATGCTCGGTTTCGAGGTCGCGCAGGCGCTCGACGGACAAAGCGCGATCCAACTGGCAAGCGAATTTCAGCCAGATGTGGTGTTCTGCGACGTTGGCTTGCCTGGCATGGACGGCTACCAGGTGGTCAAGCATTTGCGCGCCTTGCCCAACGTGCGCCCCATGGTGGTTGCCGCCTTGACCGGCTACGGCGAAGACCGCGATCGCGAACAGGCCAGCAAGGCCGGCTTCGACCATCACTTTGTCAAGCCGATTGCGCCTGACCAGTTACAGGCTTTCCTGGAACAACAGTAGCCTTCGCCTGGCCGGCTCGCTTCGCAGCAACCACGCCAGCCCCAGCGCGCGCCTTTAGGCGCCGCTTGCCTTGTGCGACGCTCGGCTCACGGTTGTATTTTGGGGCGCACAGCGGGATTTGTGCACGCTGCGCGCGCACCAGCCGGCTTGGTTCTGACCTGATCGAGGATGCGACCGGTGTGAAAGTCCCGCCACCGCGAATCGAACGCGGATCCCACGCTTAGGAGGCATGTGCACTATCCATTGTGCTATGGCGAGTCTGGCGCGCATTTTAGCAGGGGGTCGAAGGAACACCGCGGGCGGGCGAATCGGCCACGCAGTGAGCGTCGCTGCACCAGGCGACGGCCCGCGCCAGCCGGCTGAGCGAGCCAAATGACGTGTTTTGGCGGCCGCACAGTGCCGCGCGGCACAAAAGTAAATCTGGAACAGGAAGTTTTTCCTTGTTGCCAACT
>CAZZVZ010000342.1:0-4228 GCA_964657655.1 Gammaproteobacteria bacterium
CCACCGGGATATGCGCCACCGCCGCCCCCACCGGGCTATCAGCAGTAAAAGCTGCTGTTACGGCAAACACACAAACGTCACGCAATGCGTGACGTTTTGTTTTGTACTGCCGGACACGCGCGCGCGGTTGGCGCGGCTAAAGAGACGCTAGCAGTTGAGGCGGTAGCCGACTGCGGTCTCGGTCAAAAGATACTGCGGCTGCGCTGGATCCTTCTCGAGCTTGGCGCGCAGATGCCCCATGTAGACGCGCACGTAATGACTGCTGTCCGCGTGTCCTGGTCCCCACACCTCGCGCAGCAGCTGGCTGTGTGTCATGACCTTGCCGGCGTTGAGTGCCATCACGGCCAAAAGGCGATACTCGATCGGGGTCAGGTGCAAGATCTGTCCGTCCTTCCTGACCGTGCGCGCATTGAGATCGAGCTCGATGGTGCCAAAAGTGATCGCCGTTTCCGGCTTCTCCCGCAGACCTGCGCGATGGCGCAATGCGACCCGCGTGCGCGCCAGAAACTCGCCCACACCAAACGGCTTGGTCAAATAGTCGCTGGCACCCGCATCGAGGGCCTTGATCTTGTCGGCTTCGTCGCTGCGTGCCGACAGCACGATGATGGGTACTGCAGAACGCGAGCGAACGCGTTCGATCAGATCGAGTCCGTCGCCGTCGGGAAGCCCAAGGTCGACCACCAGCAGATCGGGCTTGCGCAGTGCCGCTTCGGTCACGCCGCTGGTCACTGAATCCGCCTCGAACACCTGCCATTCCTCGGTTTCCAGCGCGGTGCGCAAGAAGCGCCGGATGGCAGCTTCATCTTCAATCAGGACGGCGGTCAATTGTTCAGACATGATCGGTCAGAGCCTCGATTTCGCTTGCGATCGCGGGCGGTTCGCTCAGCGGCAGAGTCATGATAAAGCTTGCACCGCGCTGGCGGTCCGGTTGCGCCAAAATTTGACCGCCGTGCGCCACCACGATCGCGCGGCAGATGGCAAGCCCGAGTCCGACGCCGCTGCCAAATTCGTTTCTCGCACGAGCGAACTTGGCGAACAGGGCATCCTCGCGACCACTCGGCAGGCCAGGACCATCGTCGGTCACCACGATCTCAAGAAAGCCCGGCCCAACGCGTGCCTCGATATCGATATGGGCATCGAACGGCGTGTACTTGGCAGCGTTATCGAGCAGGTTGATGAGAACGCGCTCGATCAGCGCGGCATCGAACTCGACCAACGGCAGATCGTGCGGCACGCGCACCGAGCGGGTTCTGGCGCCAAGGCGGCGCCTGGTGGCGGCCAGTGCGGCGCCAATCGCTTCTTCAACCGAATGCCACTGCAGGCGCAATCTGACCGTGCCGCTTTCGAGTTTGGCCATCTCGAGGAGATTGCCGACCGATGAACTCATGCGCTGGCCTTCTTCGACGATGCCCTCGATCATCTGCTGCTGGCGTTCAGAGAGCGGCGGTTTGGTCAACAGCACCGAATCGGCCAGGCCCACCACGCTTGCCAGTGGCGTTTGCAGATCATGCGACAGTGCTGCGAGAAGCGAGCTGCGAAGGCGCTCCGACTCAACCCCAAGCAGGGCTTCTTGCGCCATCGCCAGATAGTGCACCCGCTCAAGCGCAAGCGCGATGAGCGAGGCGAAGGTCTCGATCTCGTGCAATTCGGCGCGTGCCATGCGCTTGGCGCTTGGCCGCAAGGCCATCACGCCGCAATTCTTGCTCGAGGTCCGTAACGGCAGCATCAGCCAGTCGTGGCGTGGCTCAATACTGGTGCCGTTACCGCAACCGCGCCCTTCTCGCACAGCACGCTGGGCCAACGCCATGTCGAGACCCTGGATTTCTCCGGCAGGCCGGATCGGCCGCAAGTCTCCGTCGTCACTGAGCAGCAGCATCACCACCGGGCCGCCAAAGGTGCGGGCCACCGTCTGCGCGCCGACGCCGAGCACGTCCTCCTGGCCAACCTGAGCCGAGAGATTGCGCGAGAACGCCGACAGCAGGTAGGCGCGCTGTTCGCTGCCCAGGGCAGCGCGCGCCTGCGAACGCAGGCGGTGGGTCAGTTCGCCGATGGTGAGACCGACAATCAGCATGACAAGGAAGGTCACCACTGATTGCAGGTCTCGAACAAACAACGAAAAACGCGGCGCGATCACAACGTAGTCGTAGATCAGCAGATTGATGAGGGTGGTCACGATCGCCGCACGCCGACCGCCGCTGACTGCAACCAGGGCCACCGCGAGCACCATCAGCATGGCCAGACTCGAGGCACGCAGGACGTTGGCCATCTGCAGGTAGGACGCGAGCACCACTAGACTTACGGCGACCAGCGGCGAGACCACGCCAGAACGCCACAGGGTCGAGGGCCGGCGCGGCTCCAGATTGGCCATGACCTCGACGTGATCCGAATGCACGATCTGCACTTCCAGATCGGCTGCCCTGCGGGCGATGCGCGCTGGCAGTGATGACACGGTGAACCAGCGCGACTTGGTGGACGCGCCGCACAGCAAGGTGGTAATGGCCTGATCGCGCGCGTAGCGAACCAGGGTATCTGCCACGTCCTCGGCATAAAGCAGATCGGTTCGAGCGCCCAGGCTCGCTGCCAGATGCAGCGAGCGCGCCGCCAGAATGCGTCTCTTGACACCAAACGCCTTGATGCGGCGGCCCTGCACCGAAACCGCATGCCAGCGGCATCCCCATTGCTGAGCGAGTGCCGCAGCCTGGCGCACGTGCTCTGCGCTGTGTTCACTTGAACCAATGCAGCAAAGAATGGCCGAACTTAGGCGGGATTCAGAGGCTTGAGTTGTCATCGTGCTTAATCGGGGCGCAAATCGCCATACCGGCGATGATGCGCCAACTGCGCTGGCCTCGTCGAGTGCTGGCAAGTGAACAGATGCTGCGAGGCAGCCGTGCCGTTGCGACCGGGGTCACGTGCACCACCTATAATTGAAGCCAGCGGCCAAATGCGGAGTCAGGTATTGAGGATGATCAGGGATCGCAGTTTGCAGTTCGACGCGCTGATCCTTTCATGGACCGCGCTGGCGCTACTGGCCGCCTGCTCGAGCGCCGGCGCACAATCATCTGCCAGCGAGCCGGTTTCGCTTGGCGCCTGGCACGCGACATCCTATGAGACTGACCTGCTGCCGAGCCGGGAAGGTGCCAGCATCAGGTTTCACAGCGGGGTCGACTGGCCCAATCTGATCCTGCGTGGCCCGGCCGCGGGCAGTGCCAGCAACACCCTGCTGTTACCGGTCACCAACGCGTCAGGGCAGGTCGCTGAGGTGTTCTTCAGGCTGGGCGATGATCAGGATGCGAGCTGGCCAGACCACGCCATCGCCGCGTCGATCCGGCTCGAGCCTGGCCAGAACACCACCATCTTGCTGCCTTTCGAGGCACACGACCCGCGTGCGCTTGGCATGCAGGCCGGCCCGCCGCCGATCGGCACGCCCCCGGGACCCTTTAGCCGCCTCGATCTGCCGACCGGCCACGTCACCGGCGCTCAGGTGCATACGCTGGTGATTGCCCTGTGGGGACAAAGCGGCGCGCGTCAACTCGACATCGGCCAGCCCTACTTCGCCCAGCTCGACTGGAGTGCCGAGGGTGCGCGCGGACTGTTCGACCGCTTCGGCCAGTCGACGCGCGGTGACTGGCCAGAACGCGTCACGAGTGATGAGGATCTGCGCCAGAAAGCATTGCGGCGCGCGCCGCCCCTGCCGGCCGGGCCGCAGCAGGACAGCTATGGCGGCATCATCGGCCGTGGCGACCAGCCCGCCAGCGGTTTCTTTCGGGTCGGCCGGCTTGGACCGTCGAGCTACAGCCTGTTCACACCAGAGGGTCATCGTTTTTTCTCGCTCGGGGTCAATGTGGTGGCGCGCAGCGAGGGCGCAACCTATGTCGCGCGCCGCGAATGGATGTTTCGCGAGCTGCCATCCTCCGGGCATGGTCCCGAGCAGGGCAGCGCCGATGACCGGTCGACCAACCTGGCGGCACGCCGCATCGAATTCGACTACGGCCGCTGGATCAATTTCTACCAGCTCAACCTCGAGCGTCGCTTCGGCCCCGACTCCACTGAGGCGTGGCGCGCCGACACCGTGGCACGACTGCATGCGTGGGCCTTCAACACGCTTGGCAACTGGAGTGAGCCCGCTCTGCGCCAGGGTCGCGGTCGACTTCCTTACGTCGTCACGATCGCGCTCGCAGGAGACGTCGGGCGCATTACCAGTCCGCTCGACTTCTGGGGCGCGATGCTT
>CAZZVZ010000343.1:0-4218 GCA_964657655.1 Gammaproteobacteria bacterium
GGGCGCGGGAAATTGCCAGGTCTTGTTCGGCGGGTTGGCCGAAAGCGGCGCGAATCCTCCTTCGCGGACGACCACGCGGCGCGCGCTATTGCGCTCTCCCGTATGCCGTGTGCCGGCCGTCGGATGCCAGTGGTTCAGCGCGACGCCGATCTGGACTGCCTCGACCGCGTCGCAGCCCTTGCACAAGCTGGCGACCAGAAGGTCGGCCAGGCCACCGTAGAACGCCATGGCGGGCAGGATCACCACGCCCTTTTGTTGCGCTTCCAGATGATAGGTGGCGAGACTCTGACGTACCGATCTTTGCTCGGCGGTGAGATCGAAGTAGTGAATGCCCGAGCGCAGCGCTGCCTCGATCAGGGCCGGGGCTGTGTCCATGAAGGGACCGGCGCAATTGATCACGGCCTGGACATTTTCCAGGGCCCGATCGAGTGCGTCGGGTTCCTCGCAAGACGCACAGATCCAGTCACTTGAGTCACTTGACTCTGAAGAACCGTGTGGAATGCGGCGCGCGATTCTCAAGACCGATACGCCACGGCGTTCAAGTTCTGCGCCGACCATCTTTGCCGTGTGTCCCGTGGCTCCGTACACGGCAACTTTGAATGTCTGCATTTCTCTCCCTTACGCTACCGATCGGTATCGTATTGTGCTACCGATCGGTAGCGTCGTCAAGAAGAACGTTTTGTCCTACACTCGGGTGTTTGCGAAGCCCATCTTGTGCGAGATGCAATGAGAAAGAAAAGCGCGATCCCAGCGGATCTAGGGACGGCGGAAAAGGTGCTATCCAGCGCAGCGCGGCTGTTCTATGCCAACGGCGTGCGCGCGGTCGGCGTCGAGTGGATCGTGGCCGAATCAGGTGTCGCCAAGACAAGCCTTTATCGGCACTTCAAGACCAAGGACGACCTGGTGACGGCTTTCCTGGAGCAGGAAGACCGCGAATTCTGGCAACAGTGGGATGAAGTCGCAGGCGGTGCTGCAAATGCCAGGCAAGAACTGCTCGATCTCCTGGCCTGGATCGGCAAGCGGGTCGCGCGCGACGGATATCGTGGCTGCCCGCAAATCAACGTCGCTGCCGAGTTCGCCGATGCCACGCACCCCGCTCGCGAGGTCCGCAGGCAGCACAAGAGCATGATGTTCCGCCGCCTGAAGGAGCTGGTCACAAGACTCGAGGTCAAGCGGCCTGACGACACGGCAGCACAACTCGCACTGTTGATCGATGGTGCGTTCACGAGCGACGGGCGGCTGTCAAAGACCAATTCCGTACGCATTCTGCAGCACGCGGCGCTCGCCCTGCTGGCCGCCTGATGCCACAGGAACGGCGCGCTAGAGCGACCGGAGATGCGACGGCGAACTGCCGGTCAGTGCGCGCACGGCGCGTGTCATGTGTGCCTGGTCACAAAAGCCCGCCTCAAGGGCGATATCGGCAAGTGGCAAGCGATTTCCCGCCATGCTGGCGATGGCCCACTGGGTCCGTACCTCGAGCTGGTAGCGCTTGGGAGACACACCGAACTCGCGCCGAAAAGCGCGCGACAGGGTCGAAGGAGAAAGGCCATAGGTTAACGCCCAGTCTTCAAGACGGGCCGCGCCAGGCTGGCGCAGTGATTCTGCCAGCAGGTCGGTCCAGTCGATATAGCTGGACTTGTGCGGACGAGCCGATGAAACGATCATCTGCGCGGCAGCAACGGGGTCGCGCTCGGCGGTGCGCACCACCAGATCAGGGTCGGGCAGAAGACCAAATGCAAAAGCAGGACTGCCCACCACCGGCAGGTTGAGGATGATGGCGCCACGCTCGCGTGCCCGATTGGCGTGCGCCTCGAAGCGTCCATGAAAGATCACGTCCCCTGCTTGGACCAGACGTCGTCCTGCGTCACCTGCTTCCAGGTAGGCGCCTGACAGCACCAGCGCCGCGTAGGGTTCTGCATGCCGATGGCGCGCCAGCACGCTTTTCGCGTCGAGCTGCTGGAAGGCGGAAGGCTTGGGTGCAAACGAATGCGGCATCTCGATCCTCGCGGGCCTCAGTGCAGTTTCACCGGCGGACTGGCAATGCCGCGGATGCGGTCGGAGAGCGCAAGTAAACCAGCCTTCCACCAGCCATGCAATGCGACGCGATGCATGAAGTAGAGCGTCACGTACATCAACTTGGCAACACGGCCGCTGGTTCGAAACGGCGCAGTGTCGCGTCTGGGTTTGGGAATCTCCCCCGCAGCGCCCACACCGAGCGATACCAGCGTGCCGCGCGACTGAAACGAAAACGGTTTGCTGCGCCGACCCAACAGCTTGTTGGTCAAAGCGCGCAGCAGATAGATCGCCTGCTGATGCGCAACCTGCGCTGTGGCTGGCAGAAATGTACCTTCGATCCCGGCGGGCACTGCTGCACAGTCGCCAAGCGCGTAGATATCGTCGACGCCCGTGCAGGCGAGAAAGCGATCGGTGGCGATGCGTCTGCCTTTCTCGATGGTCAGTCCGTCTAGATGCGTGACGACCTCGTGGCCGATGATGCCCGAGGTCCACACCTTGATATCGCTTGCGATGCGTTCGCCCGAAGCCAGCTCGAAGCCTTTGGCGTCGACCTTTTGCACCCTCTGTCCGCAGCGCACATCGACGTCCGCCTTCTTGAGTGCGGCTTCGGCAAAGTGCGAGGTTTCAGGTTCAGTCGACGGCAGCACCCGGTCGGCATGTTCGATCAGTGTGATCTGAAGGCGCCGACCTTGGGCGAGCTTGCCGTAAGTCTCCACAGAATGCACTGCATGATCGAGTTCAGCAGACAGTTCCACGCCGGTGGCACCGGCGCCGACGATGCCCACCTTGAGCGCCTGATCGGGACCCGGCTGGCTCTTGAACGATGCATCGAGCAGGGCCTGATGAAGCCGCCTCGCATCGCTTGGCCGATCCAGCATGAAGCAGTACTCGGCCACCCCCTCGATGCCGAAATCGTTGACGCGGCTGCCAATCGCCAGCACCAGGATGTCATAACTGATGTCACGCTCGGGCAGAATCGGCTCATCGAGTTGACTCGCAGCATGTCTGGCAACTGGTCCCAGACGGATGGTCTTGGCCTTGCTGTCAAGACCGGTCAGCGCGCCCCACTCGAATGAGAATCCCGAGGCGAGTCCTTGGCCGAGAAAACTGGTGGCGTCTTCGCCGTCGTTCATGAGACCGACGGCGACCTCGTGCAGTCGCGGCTTCCACAGATGCGCCAGCGTTGCATCGACCAGCAGCACCTCGATACCCAGCCGGCGGCGGCGCTTGCCCAGCCAGGTGGCAAGCTCCAGCCCTCCTGCACCACCGCCCACGATGACGATTTTTGGCACGCTTGCCCTATCCCGGTTTAAAGCGTGATGGTGCCACGCCCAAGCTCGATCACGCGACCGCCGACATGGATGCTGTCGTTGGCACCAATCGAGAGCTGCAGTCGGCACGCCCGCTTGACAGCATCGCCCTGCTCGAGTGTGAAGGCAGCAGGCCTGTCGCGCTTTTGAGAGATGATCCAGCCACCCAGATTGGCGCACGCTGATCCCGTGCCTGGATCTTCGGCCACACCGCCACCATCCTTGGTAAAGAAGTAGCGACACACGATGCGTGACGGCTTTTCCTGGTCGAAGGCGAACACATAGGCGGTCTTGCGATCAAGACTGCTGAGCGGCCACTCGGCGATGCGTGCCGCGTTGGGCACGGCACGGCGCACGGCTTCAATCGTCTTCAAGGGAAATAGCAACTGGTCGGTGCCGGTATCGAGCCACTGCGGTTCAGAAAAAAGGTCTTCTGGGGTCAAGCCCACCAGATCGGCTGCATCGGCAAGCTTCATTCCAAGCGGCTTGACCCTGGGTGGCCCGCTGGTGGGTGCCGTCAGGGTCCAGACATCGCCACTCGCCTCGACCGGCACCAGTCCGGCCTTGAGTTCAAGGGTGAGCCGATCGGTGCCGCCATTGAGGTCGCGCAGTACATGCGCCGTGCCAAGTGTCGGATGGCCGGCGAAGCGCATTTCGTAGCCGGTGGTGAAAATGCGCACCTTGGCGCTTGCCTTGTCGGAGGCAAAGACGAAGGTCGTCTCTGACAGATTGAACTGCAGCGCGATCGCCTGCATCTGCTCGTCGGTCAGCGTCTCGCCGTCCTCGAAGACGCAGAGAGCGTTCCCGCTGAGGGGCGACTCGGCGAACACGTTGACGAGGCCGGTGCGGATCTGAGCGGCCGGATTATGGCGGCATTCGCGGCCGCCGGCGC
>CAZZVZ010000344.1:0-4218 GCA_964657655.1 Gammaproteobacteria bacterium
GGACGCATCTTGTCGGGCCAGACCGTGGAGGCGTTCTGGAATTCGATCCGCCATGCGCGGCCGATCGCGGTGGGACTCAACTGCGCACTTGGCGCGGCGCTGATGCGGCCCTACATCGAAGAGCTCGCCAAGCTCGCCGACTGCTTCATCAGCGTCTATCCCAATGCGGGTCTGCCCAATCCGATGAGTGATACCGGCTTTGACGAGACGCCCGATGTCACCTCGCGCCTGATCGAGGAATTTGCCGAAGCCGGCTTCGTCAACATTGCAGGCGGCTGCTGCGGCACCACGCCCGAACACATTGCCGCCATGGCACGACGCCTGGTGCATCAACGCCCACGGCGCGTCACAGCGCAAGCCCCGGCCATGCGCCTTTCGGGTCTCGAGGCTTTCAACGTCGACGACCAGTCGCTGTTCGTCAATGTCGGCGAGCGCACCAACGTGACCGGCTCCAAGGCGTTTGCGCGCATGATCCTGAACGACCAGTTCGACGCAGCGCTGGCGGTCGCGCGTCAGCAGGTCGACAACGGCGCGCAGGTGATCGACATCAACATGGACGAGGCGATGCTCGATTCGCAGGCGGCCATGACACGCTTCTTGAATCTGATCGCGTCCGAACCCGATATTGCACGCGTGCCGATCATGATCGACAGTTCCAAGTGGAGCGTGATCGAGGCGGGCCTCAAGTGCGTGCAGGGCAAGGCGATTGTCAATTCGATTTCCCTGAAGGAGGGCGAGGCCGAGTTCCTGCGCCAGGCGGAGCTGTGCCGCCGCTACGGTGCCGCCGTGATCGTGATGGCATTCGATGAGACCGGCCAGGCCGACACCTTCGCGCGCAAGAAGGAGATCTGCGCGCGCGCCTACAAGATCCTGACCGAGCAGGTCGGCATGCCGGCCGAAGACATCGTGTTCGACCCGAACATCTTTGCGATCGCAACCGGGATCGAGGAGCACAACAACTATGCCGTCGACTTCATCGAGGCGACGCGCTGGATCAGACAGAATCTGCCGCACGCGCGCGTCTCCGGTGGCGTGTCCAACGTGTCGTTCTCGTTTCGCGGCAACGACGCCGCGCGTGAGGCGATTCACACCGTGTTCCTGTATCACGCCATCAAGGCCGGCATGTCGATGGGAATCGTCAACGCCGGCATGATCGGGGTGTACGACAATCTTGACGCCGAGCTGCGTGAACGCGTCGAGGACGTGGTGCTCAACCGCCGCGCCGACTCGACCGAACGCCTGATCGAGGCAGCCAATGGTCTGGCCAGTGCCGGGAAACGCGAAGAGCCGAGCCTCGCCTGGCGCGACCAGCCGGTGCGCGAACGTCTGGCCCACTCGCTGGTGTACGGTATCAACCAGTGGATCGTGGAAGACACCGAAGAGGTCCGGCAAAGCGTGCAACGTCCCATCGAGGTGATCGAGGGGCCGCTCATGGATGGCATGAACGTGGTCGGCGATCTGTTTGGTGCCGGCAAGATGTTCTTGCCCCAGGTGGTCAAGTCAGCGCGCGTCATGAAGCAGGCGGTGGCTCACCTCATCCCCTACATCGAACAAGAAAAGCTGCTGGAGGAACAGCGCACCGGGACCAAGAGTGCGGCCAAGGGCAAGATCGTGATCGCCACCGTCAAGGGTGATGTGCACGACATTGGCAAGAACATCGTGTCGGTGGTCCTGCAGTGCAACAACTTCGATGTCGTCAACATGGGCGTGATGGTGCCTTGCTCTGACATTCTGGCACGCGCCAAGGCAGAAGGCGCCGACATGATCGGCCTGTCTGGACTGATTACGCCGTCGCTCGAGGAAATGGCACACGTGGCGCGCGAGATGCAGCGCGACCCGCATTTCCGCATGCTCAAGATCCCGCTCTTGATCGGTGGTGCCACCACATCGCGCGCCCATACCGCAGTCAAGATCGCGCCGCACTATGACGGGCCGGTGATCCATGTCACCGACGCGAGCCGCTCAGTGGGCGTGGCGCAGAACCTTCTGACGCCCGAAAGCCGCACCAGTTACCTCGACGAGATCGTGGCGGACTATGCGCGCCTGCGTGAACTGCACGCCAGCAAGAAGGCGCCTGAACTGATTTCGCTTGCAGCAGCGCGCGCCAATCATGTGCCAATCGACTGGGCCACGGCGCCGATCACCACCCCGAAGTTTCTCGGGCGGCGGGTGTTTCGCAATTTCGACCTGGCGCAGATCGCCGAATATATCGACTGGGGGCCATTCTTCCAGACCTGGGAACTGCATGGGCCCTACCCGCAGATCCTGACCGACGAGGTGGTCGGCGAATCGGCACGCCGCGTGTTTGGCGATGGGCAGATGATGCTCAAGAAGATTCTTGCCAATCGCTGGTTGCAGGCCGGCGCTGTGCTCGGCTTTTATCCGGCCAACAGTGTCAACGGCGAAGACATCGAGATTTACGCTGACGAAAGTCGTGAGCAGGTGCTGCTGACCTGGTATGGCTTGCGCCAGCAGAACAAGAAGCCTGACGGCACGCCCAATCGCGCGCTGGCCGACTACATCGCGCCCAAGTCATCCGGGCGCAGGGATTACATCGGCGCCTTCGCGGTCACGGCTGGCCTGGGCGGTGACAAGCGTGTGGCGCAGTTCGAGGCCGAGCACGACGACTATTCGTCGATCATGTTCAAGGCCATCGCCGACCGTCTGGCAGAAGCATTTGCCGAAGCGATGCACGAGCGTGTGCGGCGCGACCTGTGGGGATATGCGGCTGGCGAGACGATCGACAAGGAAGCGCTGATTGCCGAGAGATATCAGGGTATTCGCCCAGCGCCTGGCTACCCGGCCTGTCCTGAACATACCGTCAAGGCGCCCCTGTTCGAACTGCTTGGCGCGGCCGACGTCGGTCTTCGCCTGACCGAGAGCTTTGCCATGCTGCCGGCCTCGTCGGTGTCGGGTTTTTATTTTGCCCATCCCGATGCGCGGTCGGCCGCATTGGACGCGACCAGCTCGATGATGTGGCAGCCAGGCGCCACGTCGCACTCGAAGACCTTGAAGTCTGGCTGGCGCCGCAACTGGCCTAGCGCGCGCAGCCCCCAGAAGTGTCGCGCATTTGGTTTGCGCTCGCCGGGGCTGTCCCCTTAGACTGGCCGCACCATAGTTCGGGAGTACGGTTTGTCGCGACGCCTTCGATCGGTATGGCCATGCCTGTCTTTCCTGCGGTCGCAGGCCTTGTTGTTCGCCATGCTGTGCGCACTCGTGGCGCTGCCGGCCAGGGCGCAGCTCGACGCCATCCGTTCGGAGTTCAGTGCCGCGCTGCGTGATGCCCAGGCCTCGCAGAAGGCTGGCCCGGCGCTCATCTCGCTACTCGACGAGGCAAGTCTCGAGATCCCCGCCGACTATGTGTTCGTGCCCATGCCGGCCGCAGCCCGGCTGCTCAAGGCGATGGGCAACACCGTCGATCCGCATCTGGTGGGCGTCGTCTTCCCGGGGCACGATGAGAACTGGCTGATGGTGGTGCAGTTCGAGAAAACCGGATTCATCCGCGAAGACGATGCGCGTGACTGGAACGTCGATGAACTGCTCAAGAGCGTGCGCGAGGGCACCGAACGCGGCAATCTGCAGCGCCACGCACAGGGTCTGCCGGAAATCGAAGTCACCGGATGGGCCGAGAAGCCGCGCTACGACGCCAAGACGCACCGGCTGGTGTGGGCCGTGGCTGCTCACGATCGCGGTCCCGGCAGCGACAAGGCGGCCGCGCAGGGCGTCAACTACAACACCTATGTGCTGGGGCGCGACGGCTACTTCAAGTTCAATCTGGTCACGGATCTGAAGGATCTGGCGGCGCAGCAGGCGCCCGCTGATGCGGTGATCAGCTCCTTGTCGTATGTCGAAGGCAAGCGCTACGCCGATTTTGTCGCGTCGAGCGATCCTGTGGCCGACTTCAGCATCACGGCACTGGTGGCCGGCATCGCGGTCAAAAAGCTCGGCACACCCGCCGTACTCGCAGCAGTGGTGGCCAAATTCAGCATTGCCATCATTGCGGCAACCCTGCTGGTTCTGTTCGGGCTGGTCGGCTACTGGCTGTTGCGCCGCCGGGCACGCGCCAGGTCGAGCGCCGACGACTTCCCGGCAACCGAGATTGCACCGCAGGCGATGGACGGACCGACGCTGGTGCTGGCCGATCAACCAACTGTGATCCAGCTGCCACCCGCGCCGGTTTCGAACGCAGCATCGAATCCGGCCGACGACGGCGCCTTG
>CAZZVZ010000345.1:0-4180 GCA_964657655.1 Gammaproteobacteria bacterium
CCACCTGGGCGACACGCCGGCGGAGGCGATCCATCAGCACCTGCTGGTCGCCGTATTTGGCGGCGGTCTCGGCCTTGTTGAGCCCCTGCAGCGCACCGTAGTGGCGTTCGTTCAGACGCCAGTCGAGCTCGGTGGGAAGCCATACCTGATCCATGCTCTCGAGCGCCAGCCACAGTGTCCTGATGGCGCGCTTGAGGACCGAGCTGTAGGCGATATCGAACAGAAAACCGTTTTCACGCAGCAGGCGCCCGGCTTCGCGTGCTTCGGCCTCGCCTTTGGCAGTCAGGTCGACGTCAGTCCAGCCGGTAAAGCGGTTTTCCTGGTTCCAGGTCGATTCGCCATGGCGAATCAGTACGAGCTTGTACATTCAGGCAGTCTCAAGAAGGATTGAATTGCGCATTCAAGGCGCAATGTAATACGGCAGCCGGACTATTTTATAATGGCGAAGTGGCAGGACCTAACCGGTCTGGGTCTGTCGTCTTGTCCGCATGCCCGTCGGCAATTATCCGATTCCTCATTGGCCGCAGTCTCAAGGCGGTCCCCATCCGTGAAATTCCTACTGTTACCTTCAACCCTTGGCTTTTCCGCCAGCGCACTCATCAGTGGCGCACTGCTGGTGTGGACCACCCTGAGCCACCGCCAGGGCTCACGCGCAGTGTCTGCTGCAGAAGCCACCCAGCTGATCAACAACAACAACGCCATCGTGATCGATGTGCGTGACGCCGGCGAGTTCGCTGCCGGCTCGGTGACGTCGGCACGCAACATTCCCGCGGCGGAAATCGCCGCGCGCAGCACCGATCTTGCGCGCTTCAAGAATCGCCCGGTGATCCTTGTTTGCAACAGTGGCGCGGTATCTGCCAAGGCAGTGGCTCCCTTGACAGCAGCCGGCTTCACTGAGGTTTACAATCTGTCGGGTGGCATCAGTGCATGGCGTGAAGCCGGCATGCCGGTCGTCAAGCCGGTGGCAAAGGACAATCAGGGCGCTTTGAAGAAGGAGAAGATATGAGCGCTGTGGTAAAGATGTATGCGACCAATGTCTGTCCCTATTGCGTCATGGCCGAACGGCTGTTGCGCGCCAAGGGTGTCGACGCAATCGACAAGGTACGCGTTGATCTTGATCCGGTGCTGCGCCAGGAAATGATGCAAAAAACCGGGCGGCGCACCGTGCCGCAGATCTACATCGGCGAACGCCATATCGGCGGCTACGACGATCTGGCCGCTCTCGACCGCGCAGGCGGCCTCGATCCCCTGCTCAAAGCAGCCTAGTCAAGCGCGCCCTTCCCGGCGCGTTTTCAAAACCAGACGTCAGAAAGTATGTAATGGCAGATCAAGCAGCCCAACCCTCATTCAACATCCAGCGCGTCTACATGAAGGACGCTTCGCTGGAAGTGCCCAACGCACCGCAGATCTTCCTCGAGCAAGAAGCGCCCGCCGTCGAAGTGCAGCTCGACGTCAGCGATAGCGCCCTGGCCGATGGCCTGTACGAAGTGACCGTGACCGCGACGGTCACGACGCGGGTGCGCGACCAGGTGGCGTTTCTGGTCGAGATCAAGCAGGGCGGCATCTTCGAGATCCGCGGCGTGCCGCCCGACCAGATCGAGCCGCTGCTGGGCATCGTCTGTCCAAGCATCGTCTTTCCCTATCTGCGCTCCAACGTGGCTGATGTGGTGACGCGCGCCGGTTTCCCGCCGATTCATCTGGCCGAAATCAATTTCGAGGCCTTTTTCCAGCAGCGCCGTGCGGCGATCGCCCAGGCGCAGAGCAGTCCGGGCCTGGTCAATGCCAACGGCCTGCCGGTGCAGTGATGAAAAAGCGCCTGGCACTGGCATGGCTCGGTATGGCCGAACTGGCCGGTGGTCTGGCACTGGCGTCGGCGGCCGCGCTGCCGGGCGCGGCACTGGCCGCTGATTTCAAATCGGTCGGCGACACACCTGCCATCCTGTACGACGCGCCGACGCTGCGCGGCCGCAAGCTTTCGGTGGCGCCGCGCGGCATGCCGGTCGAGATCGTGGTGGTGCAAGGCGACTGGGACCGCGTGCGCGATGCCTCGGGCGAATTTTCCTGGATCGAAAAGCAGAAGCTGAGCGACCGCCACACCGTCGTGGCTTCCCAGAACGCGGTGCTGCACGCTGCCGCCGACGATCACAGCCCGGGCGTGGCACGTCTCGACCAGGGCGTGGTGGTGGAACTCATCGAGCCTCCTGCCAATGGCTACGCCCACGTGCGCCATCGCGACGGCACCGCAGGCTGGGTCAAAGTCTCCGAGGTCTGGGGCCTTTAGGCACCCTGTCGATCATTCCCACTCCGGCGCGATGAAGATCTGCGTCTACGGCGCTGGTGCCTGGGGCACGGCACTGGCTGTGAGCGCCTCACATCACCATCACGTGACGCTGTACGGACGCGATGCTGCACATGTCAGCGCGCTCGAACAGGTGCGCTCCAATCAGCGCTACTTGGCGGGTGTGCGTTTTCCAGACGCACTCAAGGTCAGCAGCAGTCTCGAGCGCGCGTTAAGCGATGCAGAGCTGCTGGTGATCGCAACGCCTGTGGCGGGCCTGCGTGAAGCATGCGTCACGGCGCAGCGATACTTCGATCAGCCGCCGGTCTGGCTGTGCAAGGGTTTTGAAGAAGGCACGGCACTGCTGCCGCACGAGGTGGTCGGCCAGGCGCTGCATCAAAAGAGCGGTGCCAGCCTGTCCGGACCGAGCTTTGCACTGGAAGTCGCCAACAACCTGCCGACCGCGCTGACCGTTGCATCTGACGATGAGGCGCTGCGCGATCTGGTGATTGCGGCGTTCCACCATGACACCTTGCGTGTCTACAGCAGCGAAGACGTGATCGGTGTCGAAGTCGGTGGTGCACTGAAAAATGTGCTGGCGATTGCGACTGGCATCTGTGACGGTCTGGAACTCGGACTGAACGCGCGTGCCGCCTTGATCACGCGCGGGCTGGCCGAGATGATGCGCCTTGGCGCGGCACTCGGGGCGCGCTCCGAGACGCTGATGGGGTTGAGTGGCGTAGGCGATCTGATCCTGACCTGCACCGGCGCCTTGTCGCGCAATCGCAAGGTCGGCCTGGCACTTGGTCAGGGTGCAACGCTCGACCAGGCGCTCGGCCAACTGGGGCACGTTGCCGAAGGCGTGCGCTGCGCGGGTGCGGTACTCGAGCGCGCGGCGGCCGCAGGTATCGAGATGCCGATCTGCGAGGCGGTGCATGGCGTGCTGTTCAACCAGGTGGCGCCGCAACGTGCCGTTGCGCGACTCCTCGCCAGAGCGCCACGCGCCGAACGCTAGCCAGCGCCAGGCCTTGCTGGCCCCGATCCCTTGAACTGGTGCTGGCGCCAGGCTTCGTAGACGGCCACGGCCACCGCGTTGGACAGATTCAGGCTGCGCACCACAGGCTGCATCGGCACTCTGAGCCATTGCTCGGCCGCAATGCTCTGAAGCAGCGCCAGAGACAGGCCACGCGTCTCAGAGCCGAACAGCAGCCAGTCACCGGGCTGCCAAGCCACCTCGTCGTGGCGCCGCGTGCCGCGCGTGGTAAAGGCGAACATGCGCGTCGGGTCAGGATGATGCTTTTCGATCAGGGCCGCCATGCTGGCGTGTACCTGCATGCTGGCGAACTCGTGGTAATCAAGTCCGGCGCGCTTGAGTTTGGCGTCCTCGAGCGGAAAGCCGAGTGGCTCGACCAGGTGCAGCTGCGTCCCGGTATTGGCGCAAAGACGAATGATATTGCCGGTGTTGGGCGGAATTTCGGGTTCGACCAGAACGACGTTGAACACGTGCAACTCTTGTGAGGTTGATCGCTGCAGGATTGTCGCCTTAAAGGCAGTCGCGATGTGCTGCTGCTGGCGCTCATGCGCCAAAGGTATAGTCCTGAGAACAGTAGAGCAGGGCAGGGCGTCGCCGTATCGGCACCAGATCATCATCACATGCAACCAGACCCGCGACAAGATTGAGCTTGGACGAAAACTCAAAACCCCTCCTGAGCACGGCACGTATCGCGCGTCTCTTCGCAGCACGCGGCGAGAACAGCTTCATTGTGCGCGAGGTTGCAAGGCGACTCGACGAGCGTCTTGACCTGATGCGCATCGATCCTGGCCTGGTGGTCGATGTCGGTTGTGGCGACGGCAGCGATCTCGCGGTGCTGGCGGCCCGTTATCCAAAAGCGGCGATGTTCG
>CAZZVZ010000346.1:0-4175 GCA_964657655.1 Gammaproteobacteria bacterium
CCGTGCCGCTGTCGCGTCACATCTTCAAGGCACCAACGCGCTTCTACAAGACCGGCGTGGTGTTCCTCGCCTATCTCAACGGCCTGCAGAACCACTTCACCATGCTGGGCGCCCAGCAAGGCTGTCGCTCGATCGCCCATCTGGCTGAAATCTTTCGCCTTGCTGACCGCGCCGGACTGCTCAACGATCCGGGCCTGGCGGCCAGGCGCATGCGTGCCGTGCTGGCGACGCACGGTGTTGCCAGCTGACGATGCGAAATTTCAGTCAAGGGCGGCAATGGCTGTCGATCAATAGCGCGACGCTGCGCGCGCAATGGTCGCTCGAAGAAATCATCGCAGCGCTTTCGCGACACGAGATTCCTGCCCTGTCGCCATGGCGTGATCAGGTTGCCCAGTGCGGCCTGAAAAAGGCCTCGAGCCTTATCAAGAGTGCCGGACTCAAGCTCTCAGGCTATTGCCGCGGCGGCATGTTTCCGGCCAATGACGCAGCCGGAACCAGCGCCGCCGACGACGACAACAAGCGCGCGGTCGACGAAGCGAGCGAGCTCGACAGTGCCTGCCTGGTCCTGGTGGTGGGCGGCCTGCCAGGAGCCCTGGCCGGCAAGCCATTGAGCCGCGACATCGGTCTGGCACGGCGTCAGGTGGAAGACGGTATCGGGCGGCTGCTCGAATACGCGAGGAGCTGCAATATGCCGCTTGCGATTGAACCGCTGCACCCGATGTATGCCGCCGACCGGGCATGCGTCAACACCTTGAACCAGGCGCTCGACATCTGTGATGCGCTTGACCCCGCTCAAAGTGGTGCGCTCGGGGTCGCGGTCGATGTCTATCACGTCTGGTGGGACCCGGCCTTGCAACAGGCCATTGCGCGCGCAGGCGCTTCCCGTCTGCTGGCGTTCCACGTGTGTGACTGGCTGACGCCGACGCGCGACCTGCTCAATGATCGCGGCATGATGGGTGATGGCGTGATCGAGATCCCCAAGATTCGCGCCTGGGTCGAAGCTGCCGGTTTTGATGGATTTGCCGAAGTGGAAATCTTCTCTGCCCTTGACTGGTGGCAGCGTCCTGGCGACCAAGTGCTTGCAACTTGCATCGAGCGCTACCAGAGCGCCGTATAGCGAAGAACGGCTCGAGCGCGAGCGCGACTGGCAGCGTCTAAAATGACTGCTCTTACTAGGAGCTGACATGCTGCATCCCCAGGCGCGCGCCCTGCTTGATCTGATCGAGGCCAGCGGCCTTCCCCCGACCCACACCCTGTCGGTGGCCGAGGCACGGCGCGTGTATCGCGACAGACGTTTCAGCACCCAGCCCACAGCGCCTGAGGTGGCGAGCATCAGCGAGCTGGCAGCACCCGGCCCGAACGGCCCGGTCCCGCTACGTCACTACCGGCCCATGCTGCGCTCAGATCCGAACCAGAGCACCAGGGTGCTGCCGCTGCTGCTGTTCTTCCACGGTGGCGGCTGGGTCATTGGTGACCTCGACACCCACGACACCTTGTGCCGCCAGCTCGCCA
Source organism: Gammaproteobacteria bacterium (assembly GCA_964657655.1). Classification (GTDB taxonomy): domain Bacteria; phylum Pseudomonadota; class Gammaproteobacteria; order Burkholderiales; family Burkholderiaceae_D; genus CAJCIC01. The sequence goes on from CAZZVZ010000346.1 coordinate 1,513, forward strand.
ACCAGTCAGGCTGTGCCGTGATTGCCGTCGACTACCGCCTCGGCCCCGAGCATCACTTCCCGGCCGCTGTCGACGACTGCATCGCAGCGCTCAGATATGTCTGCGATCAGGCAGCCACGCTCAACATTGATGCTGATCGCATTGCGCTCGGCGGTGACAGTGCCGGCGGCAACCTGGCGGCAGTGGTCGCACTTGATGCGCGCGACAACAACGGCCCGGCAATCGCCTTTCAGCTGCTCATCTACCCGGTCACCGACATGACCGCCAGCGGCGGCTCACAGATCACCAACGGCAGCGGCTATCTGCTGACACGTGACACCATGCGCTACTTCCACGACCATTACGTTGCAGATCCAAAACAGGACCTCGACTGGCGCGTGTCTCCCCTGCTGGCGCAGAACTTCGCCAATCTTCCTCCTGCACTGGTGCTCACTGCGGGCTTCGATCCGCTGCGCGACGAGGGCCAGGCCTATGCCGATCGACTGAGCGCCGCCGGTGTGCCTTGCACCTCAATCTGCTTCGAGCGCCAGATCCATGGCTTCATCCTGATGGGAAAGGTGCTCGAGGAAGCCAACACCGCGGTGACGGTGTGCGCTACGGCGTTGTCAGGCGCACTGGGCGTTTGAAGGCCGCAATGCCCGGGCGGCCTGTCGTGGTCGGCGCTAGAGATAATCGCGCCCGGCTTCCTCGGCAAAGCGGATTGGCGGGCCTTCCCACACCATGCGCGCATGCTCGAGCACATACACCCGATCGGCATGCGGCAGGGCAAAGGTGACGTTCTGCTCGGACAGCAGCACCGTGATCGGCGTGCTCTGACGCAGCTTTTCCAGGGCGCGCGACAGCTGTTCAAGAATCACCGGGGCGAGTCCGAGAGTCGGCTCATCGAGCAGCAGCAAGCGCGGCTTGGCCATCAGGCAGCGGGCGATGGCAAGCATCTGCTGTTCGCCCCCAGACAACGTGCCAGCGTTCTGGGCCAGGCGCGCCTTGAGAATCGGAAACAGATCGAACAGCCATTCGAGCTGTAGCAGGCGCGCGGCCTTGGGTTGATGCAGGCCTGCCACTTCGAGGTTTTCGCGCACCGACAAGTCGCCGAACAGTTCGCGCGTTTCGGGACACTGGATGATGCCGGCACGCGCGATTTTGGCCGCGCTGGTGCCGGCCAGCGCCACGCCGTTGTAACGGATGCTGCCGCTGTAGGGAACCATGCCGGAGATGGCATTGAAGAGCGTGGTCTTGCCAGCTCCGTTCAAGCCCACCACCGAGACGAATTCGCGCTCGTGGATCTTAAGAGATACGCCCTGCAGCGCCTGGGCCTTGCCGTACAGCACGCCGACCTGGTCGATCTCGAGCAGGGGTGCGCCGCTGCTGTCGAACGCCGGCCGCTCGGCAACTTGCAATTCGCCGCCGAGGTAGACGCGCCTGACCGTCTCGTTTCTCATGACCTCCTGCGCACTGCCCTCGGCAATGCGCTCGCCGAGATACATGGCGAACACGCGATCGACCAGCGCGGCGACACTCTTGACGTTGTGGTCGACCAGTAAAATGGCGCGGCCTTCCTGGCGCAACTGATCGATCAGCGTCGAGAACTCGGTGACTTCGCCAGACGTCAGCCCGGCGAATGGCTCATCGATCAGGACCACGCTGGGATTGCGCGCAATGGCTTTGGCGATTTCCATGCGTCGAAGATCCGCGAATGCCAGGGTGCGTGGACGTCGATCGACCACCGCAGACAAGCCGACCCGATCAGCCAGCGCGCGCGCGCGGCCGTCGAGCGTGGGATCCCGAAACAGATGCAGCAACTTGTCGGGCAGCATGGCAAGCTTGATGTGTTCCAGCACCGTCTGGCGCTGCAGGGGTCGGCTGTGCTGAAACACCAGCCCGATGCCAGCGCGCGAAATGCGATGTGAAGGCCAGCCCTGGATCGGCTGCCCCTCGAGCAGCACCGTGCCCGCGTGCGGCTTGACGATGCCCATGATGAGCTTCATGACCGTCGATTTGCCCGAACCGTTGGGTCCGATCAGGCCGAGAATCTCGCCGGCACGCACTTCAAAGCCGATATCGTTAACCGCGACCAGGCCGCCGAAACGGCGCTTTAGCCCTGCCACCTTGAGACGTACGCTGGTGTCGGACATCAGGCTTCATCCTTTCCGCGCAGCAAGATGCCAAGAAAACCGCCGGGTGCGAGCATGATCACCAGCAGCGCCGCGAGCGACACGATGAAGGTGCTCAGCGTACCGGTAAAGCGCAGGGCTTCATTGGCTGCGATCAGGAACACGGCACCGAGCACGCCACCCACGATGCTGCGCCGACCGCCCACCACCGCGCCGATGATGACCTGGGTGCCCACTGAAATATCGATCAGCGAGCCGACTGAAGCCGTGCCGAGATAGAACACCAACAGCGCGCCGGCCATACCGGACAGCACCGCGCTGACGCAAAACGCGGCCAGCTTGTGCTTGCTGACGTTAAAGCCGAGCGCTGCGGCTTCCACCGGATCCTGCCCTGTGGCCTCCAGAATCAGGCCGAACGGCGAGCGCACCAGGAGCCAGAGCAGCAGGCCTGCGATGGCCATGAAGCCAAGCGCAATGTAGTAATTGGTATGTGCATCGACCGAGATCACATCGGGCACGGTCAGACCGATTTCGCCACCCGTGAGATCAGCC
>CAZZVZ010000347.1:0-4164 GCA_964657655.1 Gammaproteobacteria bacterium
TCTCCAGTGGCAATGCCAGTGTGCTGCCACCATTTTTCAGTGCCAGCCCAAGCAGGGCGTCGATCATCGATCCCTTGCCGTCGACGGCGCCAACTTGCACTTGCGGCACCACCGCGATCTGCCCCGACTTGATGGCATCGGCGAGTTTCTCGACCACCTGCAAAGTCAGTTGATACTGCGGACCACCAAAGGCTTCAACTTTCTGACGCGTGGCTTGCGCTTCTGCTGCACCGATGGCAGCGATGCGAAGCGCTGCACCCTGGCCTTCGAGTTTCTGACGGTTCGATTCTGCGCCCGAGGCAATGCCCACACGCTCGGCGTCCTGCGCGGCAAAGGCCACAGCTGCCTTGCCTTCGTTCTGGCGCACTTCGATGGCGACCATAGAACGCGTGATGTCGCCTTGAGCCGCGGCACGCGCTTCGGCTTGTCGCAGGGTACGTTCCTGCGTGGCGGCCTTCTCGCGCAACTGGAAGGTCTCGACCTGTTCCACGGCGATCTGACGATCACGTAGCTGGCGCAGGATTTCCTCAATCTGACCTTGATCGCCTTCGGCCGAGCGCGGAGTGCCGATCAGCACTTCCTGCAACTCGAGCGAGTATTCAAGAAAGCGTTCGCGCATGTCGGCAGCGGCGATCTCCTGGATCTTCGAGCGTTCTTGCAGCAGCTCGATCAGCGTCTTGGTCTGGGCGGTATTCTTGAAGTAGGCCGACACCATCGGGTCGAGCGTCTGCTCGACCAGACGCTTCACATCTCCAAAGCGTTGCACCACCAGCGGCGCCTTCTGATAATCGATATGTACCACCACTGAGAGTGGCAACAGCGGCTCGAAGGCATCACGCGTGATGAGCGAGACTTCCTTGAGGTTGACGTCGAACCTGTGCTCGGCAGTTACTTCCGGACTCCACTTCAAGATGAAGTTGGTGGTCGGCACGATCTGGACGCTACCGGCGTAGGTATTGAAGGCATATTTGCCGGGCAGCAGCGGTTCTGCCCAGACGCCGCGATGGCCGGTGGCCACCAGTTCACCGTGACGATACGACTGATCCGACAGATCGACGCCACGGCTGCCGGTGTAGGACACCACCACGCCGGCATGGCCGACCGGGATCAACGTTTTGGGAATGGTCTCGACGGTCGCGAACAGCCGATTGATGAAGTAGGTGCCTTCTGTCAGGACTTGATACTGACGACCGCGAAATCCGCGTTTTAGAAACGCATCAGCATCCTGGAAGCTGTTGTGAAACGAGTCGTCACTCGGTTTGTCGCCCATGGCCGGCGCGATAATCTCGCCGACCGGCAGCGACGGGCCGTCGTGCACAGTCACGACACCAAGGACATCTTCGCCGTCCTTGATCACCACAGGCTTGAAACCGTGTCTGGCCTCGAGTGTTTGTGCCATGGTTTCAAACAGCGCCTGCTCGCTCTTGTCGAGCGCGAGCGAGAACAGGCCGTTGGACGTCAGCACGATGAACTGGGCCAGATTGAGCGCATAGGTGCCTTCTCGCAGCACCTGACGTTGCGGACCCTTCTGGCCACCTTCGAGCAGAAAGGCACGCGCATCTTCAAAGGACGCGGCATGCTGGTTGGAGGCAAGCGTTTGCCCGGGTTTGAGCGGTGCACCATCGCGTGCGAACAGGTAGCCGATCTCGCCTTGCGTGATGGTCACCAAGGCGACTTTGTGAACTCGGTACTGATACGGCGGGAAGATATGCAACCCGCCACGCAGGATGTCGGGTTGATAACCTGCCTCGTCTTCAAGTGCGATGAGACCGTGCCGCACCGATCCGCGGCGCGACCAGAGTCGCTCGACCACCCCGACGCGGCTGTTGGGGATGTAGACAAAAATGCGCGCGCTCACGACAAACAGCCACACCACGACAAGCACGCCGGCTGTATATGACCAGAAGGTAAAGTCAAACGATGGCAAAGACATTTTGGGTACCTCACTTCAATTCGCGTAGGCGTTTGGAAGACTGCATCAGCGATACGCGTCGCTGATCCGGTCAAGCCGCGAAATGGCTCGTGCCGCGTTTTGTCAGAACACCAGGGTGCGGGCGTGTCGGCCCATGCCCGGCAGCGCTGGCTGCCCGGTAATCGATGGCGTCATGGTGGAATTCGCAGGCGCGGAGCATCCCGCGGCTGGAAACTTCAGTGCAGGTGTCGTCGCGCTGCCGAGCCGAACGAGGCGCCGAAGCTGTTCATCCAGATGGTCTTGCTGACCAGGACGGCGAGTCGAGGCGAAGGCGAGCCATCCGAGGAGAATGTGTTGTTGTTCATTTTTCTTGACTCCCGCATTGCACCAGAAGTATAGGTCGTGTCTTTGCGAAATCAAGGCGTCTGCAGCGGCTGGTCTGGCGCTTGACTCAGAATTGGCTCCGCCGTGCCGCTCTTGAGCAGACCTTGATGACAACCTGAGAAGAACGCGTCATGACAGAAATCGAGCGGCACGCCGCCAGCGCCAGACAAAAGATTGATTTGCTGATGGCCAATCACGATGACGACGTCGAAGGCAGCGTGCGTGAGTTGTTTGCCTTAGCGCCAGAAGAAGTCGAGACGGCCGACCTGCGACCTCTGAGCTGGCTCATCAATCACGTAGTCGGTGAACAGGCAGCGCGCTGGAGCGACGCCCTGTCGTTGCACACCAGGTTCGCACGGCCGGACGAGCCGGCCCAGGCCGCCTGGAACCGCTCGGTGGCGGCAGCGCTTGCGGGCGCACCGCTCGACGCATGGCATGCCGAGCGCGCTTTTGCTGCTCTGGCCGGCTGCTCTGCCGACAGCGCCCGACTTGCGTTGCGCTTTGCGGTTCTGCAGTTCCTGGCCCGAACATCCGAACTGTCCGGCGTGCTGCGCGAACTGCAGTCCTGCGAAGCAGAGCTGCAGCTGCGGCCTGACTTCGGCGGCCTCGAACGGTTTCTGGCTCCCGCGCTCAATAATCTGGTCACGGCGCTTACCGAACGGGCCGATGCCGCGTTGACAGATGATGCGTATCGCGCTGCAGTCACAGATGGCGCTGATCTGGCCTTCAAAGCCTGGTCGCTGGCGGGCACCTGGGTCAACTGGGAACGCGCCGAGTACTTGCGCGCCCTGACAGCCAATCTGCTTCGCAATTGGCAAGCCGGTCACGACGCCGCGCAGCGTGCCTTGCAACTGATCGAGGCGAATGGAACGGAAGACGTGGACCGCGCCTTCTTGTTGCTGGAGCTCGGCCGAGCGCAGCGCGGCCTGGGCGATGCGATTTCAGCAGACGAGAGTGCTGCTGCGGCAGCAGAACTGGCAGCCGCATTCAAAGATGCTTCGCTCGATACCTGGTTCGCAGATCGGGTCAGAATCGCACGCGCCGATTTCACATAGCGAATCGCTAGTGATGTTTTGGGTGGCAGGCGCGCATTGCTTCGAAGGATTGCGACTGGCGCACGCAAGTCATCAGGCGTTCAAGATGCGCCAGATGCTGTTGCTTGACCGCCTCAAAATGCGGGCCGCTGCCGGTGTCATTTGGATTGCCCGGGAAAGGCGGATTGGGCGGCGTTTGCGCGTGCGCGGAGACTGAAGCAAATACAATGGCGCCAAGCAGGCAGGCAACGGCAGGACGCATGATGCACTCCATGATGGTTTGAGATTGGAGACGGAACTGCCCCAGTTCGAACACCATACCGGCATGGCCGGTTCGTTGCCGGGATTTGCGTAACGAAACGTGACAGCGCAGCCGGCCTCGCAAGGCAGGCCTTGATGCGCATTTCACAGCGAAGATTAGAATTGAGCGCCCGGCTCACAGGCTGCCGTCGGCAGTTAAATTGTTGCAAGTGCGCTGCGCACGCACTGTGTTGCCGCGCCGGCGGCGAGAAGAAGGGCTCAAGAACAAGGGAAGTCGATGATTCAGCTGTACAACTATTTCCGCAGTTCGGCGTCGTATCGGGTGCGCATCGCGCTCGAACTCAAAGGCTTGAGTTTTGATTACCTGCCGATCCATTTGACGCGCGATGGCGGTGAGCAGTTCAAACCCGAATACCGCAAGCTCAATCCGGACGCTTTGACGCCCACCTTCATCAGTGATGAAGGTCACCGTCTGACCCAGTCGCTCGCGATCATCGAGTATCTAGAAGAGATCGAGCCACGGCCAGCGCTGCTGCCCGGCACGCCCGCCGAGCGCGCCTACATCCGCTCGAT
>CAZZVZ010000348.1:0-4129 GCA_964657655.1 Gammaproteobacteria bacterium
TCGGCACCAGCCCGCTGTACACCGTCAAGACGGTGTTCGATCCGAGTGCGGGTGGCCTTGCAGTCGATCACGCCAACGTGCTCGGCATCATCTCGCTGATCGTCTGGTCGCTCACCGTGGTCGTCTCTCTCAAGTACGTGACGCTGATCCTGCGCGCCGCCAACCGTGGCGAGGGCGGCATCATGGCGCTGCTGGCGCTGGCCAGCACCTGCGTCTCGCAACGCGGCCGTACCCGCAACGTGCTGATGATTCTCGGTGTCTTCGGTGCTGCCCTGTTTTACGGCGACGGCGTCATCACGCCGGCCATCTCGGTGCTAAGCGCGGTCGAAGGCCTGTCGGTGGCCACCACCGTGTTCAATCCCTATATCGTTCCGATCACGATCGTGATCCTGACGCTGCTGTTCATGGCACAGCACCGCGGCACGGCAGGTATTGGCCGGGTGTTCGGTCCGGTGATGGTGATGTGGTTCGTCCTGATCGGTGTCGCAGGTCTGCGGGTCATCGTGCAGCATCCTGGCATCCTGTGGGCCTTGAACCCGATGCACGGCCTGATGTTCCTGCTGCATCAACGCTGGCTGGCGTTCGTCGCGCTTGGCGCCGTGGTGCTGGCTCTGACCGGTGCTGAAGCGCTCTATGCCGATCTCGGCCACTTCGGCGCCCGCCCCATCAGATTTGCCTGGTTCAGCCTGGTTTTTCCGGCGCTGGCGCTCAACTACATGGGCCAGGGCGCGTTGCTGCTCGATGACCCCAAGTCGCTCGAAAACCCGTTCTACCTGATGTTTCCGCCATGGGCGCTCTATCCCATGGTGGTGATTTCGACCATCGCCACCGTGATTGCCTCGCAGGCGGTGATCTCGGGTACCTATTCGATGACCAAGCAGGCCATCCAGCTCGGCTTTCTGCCACGCATGCGCGTGGTCTATACCAGTGCACGCGAGATTGGCCAGATCTATCTGCCGTTCGTCAACTGGGTGGTGCTGGCAGCAGTGCTGGGCGCCGTGCTCGGCTTTCGATCGTCGTCTGCGCTGGGCGCGGCCTACGGCGTCGCCGTGACCGGCACCATGGGCATCACGACCCTGTTGACCTTTTTCGTGGTCAAGAACGGCTGGCACTACAATGCCGCGCTGGTGAGCGCCGCCACGCTGTTCTTCCTGATCATCGATGTCACCTTTTTCTCGGCCAACCTGCTCAAGGTGCTCGAGGGCGGCTGGTTCCCACTCCTGCTTGGCATCTTCATGTTCATCGTGATGTCGACCTGGAAACACGGCCGTGCCATCCTGTTTGACCGGCGCCGCGCCGGACTGTCACCGCTGGACCCGTTCTTGTCCGCCCTGCTGGAACATCCTCCATTGCGCGTGCCCGGCACTGCGGTGTTCCTGACTGCCGATGCGCAGGTGGTGCCGCACGCGCTGCTGCACAATCTGGCACATAACAAGGTGCTGCACGAAAGGGTCATCTTCTTGACCTCGGCGATCGAAGAGATTCCGTATCTCACGGCCAAGGAACGCATGGTTCTGACCGACATCGGTCATGGCTGCTACCAGCTGCTGGTACGCTTTGGCTTCAAGGATTCGGTCAATCTGCCCGAGATGCTGGAACAGTGCGCCGACATGGGGCTGACCATCGAGCCGATGGAGACGTCCTACTTCATCAGTCGCGAAATACTGGTGGCAACGCCCGGCATGGGCATGGCCATGTGGCGCGAGCGTCTTTTCGCCACCATGGCGCGCAACGCCGGCCATATGGCCGAATATCTCAAACTGCCGCCCAACCGGGTGATCGAGCTCGGCACCCAGATCGAGGTGTGAAGCTGTCGCTTCTGGCAAGCCATGTGCTGCGACGGGCACGTTGATTGCACCGACTGCATGACCGCAATCAACCAGACCCGACACGCTTTGCGTTGTGGGTCCTGCCATCATGAGCCAGAGCACACTGATTCCCGAACTCGAAGAAGAACCGATCGTCGACCGCGGCCACGGCACCGGTGCGCTCGGGCCAAGTGACACGTCTGACAGCGGCAGCGATATCGCAGGCGGCCCGGGTCTGTCGGCCACCGGCGACTTTCTCGACCTCGGCAGCGGCACCACGTCCGACCTCGACATGAGTCAAGGGCATGGCTCGGCTGGCGCCGACATTGGCGACAGCGACCTGAGCAGCGACAGCGATTCGAGTGGCACCGGCGAGACTGCCAGTGCCGGGCGTGACACCAGTGTCGCCGACGGGGCAGACATTAATGTCGACCGAATCGTCGGTGGCAGTGCACTAGGCATTGCCGGCAACCCGGAACTGATCGACGAACCAGTCGTGACGCGTCGGCGCAGCTAGAGGCTGCGACTGGTGAGCGGCAGCCAGTGTGGCGCGAGAGCGCCACACTGCAGAGCCATTAAAACAGCATGCCCACCGAGAGCAGTAGCGTATTGATGCCGGCGTTGGGCCGCTTGATCGATCCGTTGGAGATGTGACGCGCCCGGATGCCCGCGAAATACTTGCCCTCGTCGTCGAGCCGCAGACGGGCACCAAACATTTCCTGGAACTGAAAAGCGGTCGAATAGTACTTGTCGTCGACGATCTGGACGTGCGACAGAAGACGCACCCCCATGCCGATCTCCGGACTGATGCGGCTGGTCGCCATGAAACGGCAGCCCGCCAGCGTGCCGATCGTCGTGAGATCGCCTGGCGCATGCTGCTGATGCGGTGCGTTCCAGTATTCAAGATCGGCTTCGGCAAAACCCTGGCACGAGGCGAAGTCCCAAAAGCCGATCGGCTTGCCCAGACGCAGCCCGATGACATCAATGCTGTCGTCGGCGCGGCCTCCCGAAATTGAAATTTCGTTGCCGGAATTCTGCGCATAACACGACGAGGAGCATGCTGCAGCGAGGATCAGCACTGCCGTCGCGGCAGTACGAAAGCCAAGCCCAGCCGACTCCCCGAAAGCGGAGACTTTCCGCTCCTTCTTGAACATTTTGACTCCCCTTGAATGATGCGGCGTGACAAGCTAGCGCTGCGAAGTCTATCAAACGACGCCGCGCTTCACTAACAAAACCCTGCTTGAAGTTGTTGCAGCATGACAACCGCATGGCGCGCCCAGGTGCGCGCCCGTGGCACGACCAGCAGCCTGCTTTAGCCGTCCACGCCGCGGTTGTAGTCGATATCGGCGACCGCCGTATCCCGTGTCAGCGCCAGCGTCGCATCCTTGTCGCTGACGCCCATGGCTGCAGGGCTCGAGACGTGCTTGAGAACCTTGCCGTCTTTCTCGATGATGTACCAGCCTTCACCGTAATCGATGGTGTAGCTGGCTCCGGCCCTGGCGCTTTGGTATTGCTCGACTGGCATGATGACTGATCCTCAGGCGTGCTGCACGGCGCCGCTCGACGCCATGAGTTCGATGAACTTGCTGTTGAACGCCGGGATGTCATCGGGTTTCCTGCTGCTGACCAGGTTATCGTCGACCACCACCTCGCGATCGATCCATGAAGCGCCGGCGTTTTTCAGATCGTCCTTGAGCGATGGCCAGCTGGTCAGCGTCCTGCCCTTCATGAGGCCTGCAGAAATCAGCAGCCACGGCCCGTGGCAGATCACGCCAATCGGCTTTTTGAGGGCGGCCATCTCGGTGACGAACTGCGCCGCGGCCGACTCGCTGCGGATGGTGTCGGCGTTGAACACGCCACCGGGTAGCATGACCGCGTCGTAGTCACAGGCGTCGAGCTCGTCGAATGTCTTGTCGACTGTAAATTTGTCTGACTTCTCGTCGTGCTTCATGCTGGTGACCTGGCCCGCCTTGGCCGATGCAATCACCACCCGCGCGCCGGCATCTTCGAGGCCCTTCTTGGGGCCGGTCAGTTCTGCCTGCTCGAAATTATCCATCACGAGAATTGCCACGCGACGACCTGCCAGGGATTGTTCCATCATGTTCTCCGTTATAGGTTCAGCTGTTTGAAGAGGATTGCCTAGCGCGCCACTGCGCGCCCCATCGAGCGCACCAGCACAGGAGCGCTGCCACGCGCTGGAACGAGGCTGCGGCCGGCCAGCGTGGCCGCGCGCCGCTCAAGTTCGACACGCTGCAAGATGACGCAACGGCTTCTCTCGTCAAGCGCGCGACGGCGCCGTTCGATGGCGGCCAGGCGTTGTG
>CAZZVZ010000349.1:0-4129 GCA_964657655.1 Gammaproteobacteria bacterium
TATCTTCAACCGCGATATCGGTGTCCAGTTCATTCTGGCGGATCGCGCGTTCCTTTTCGACTGCAGACATGCGCCGCAGGTAGACCGCGTCGTCAGCTGCTTTCAGATTTGATTCCCGGGCTTCCGCCTCTAACGCGCGAGCGATGTCTGGTGTGGGCTTGATCGATATCACCGAAACGCCGAGGATATCCAAACCGAGTGCTTGAATCTCGGGTTGCTTGTTGAGCTCCTGCTGGGCCGCTCGTGCAATCAGGGCCGAAGCGCGCAGGGCCTCCTTCAGGGGGAGTGCTTGAACTGCCTGCTGGACGATCACCTCGACTTGCATGGCGACCCGTTCGCCCAGCCGCTTGGGGTCTTCAGAGACATACGCCTTGCCATTTGCATCGAGCGAGAAGTCCATCATCGCTGCCGTACGGCGGGGATCCCCAATTCGATAAGTGACTTGACCCTGCAAGGTCACGCTCTGAAAATCGGCGGTCACCAAGTCAAGAATGAAAGGCCGGTCCTGGCTTGCGACCGGAACCGCGACGAGCGTGGTGGTAGGCGCATAGTAGAAGAAGGATTGCCCGGCGCCCTCACGGACAGCCTTGCCTCCCCGGAATTGAATGAGGTGACTCGTGGGCTGTGATTTGATGAAGCGGATTCCGAACATGCATGCCTCCGATGTTTGGGTTGTACAGTACAACTTGTATAGTGGTACTGTACAACCTACAATTCGGTATGTCAAGAAAAGTTGAGCTATGAGTTCCAGAACATCCGCTCGGACCAAGAAGCAGCTGTTCACGGCGCCGGACTTTCCATTGCCGTTCACCACGGTCGACGTCGTGATTTTTACCGTGCGCGACGCGACCCTGGAAGTGCTGTTGGTCCAACGCGCCAATACTGCAGGGGAGCCCTTTCCTGGTCGCTGGGCGCTGCCTGGCGGATTCGTCAATCTCGACGTCGACACCACACTGCTAGCCTGCGCCCAACGCAAGCTTCGTGAAAAGACTGGTGTGGTCAGTCCCTATCTAGAGCAGCTCGGAAGCTGGGGAAGTGTCAAACGCGATCCACGAGGTTGGTCGGCAACACACGTGTACTTCGCGCTGATTCCGGTCGACAGCGTGGCGCTCACGTCCGGTGCCAATGCGACCGACGTTGGCTGGTTCCCAGTCGATGCACTGCCTCGCAATCCAGCCTTGGCATTTGATCACGGTGAGATCCTCGCTACCGCAGTCGAACGCCTGCGCAGCAAGGTCGAATATACGTCGCTCCCGGCTTTCATGCTCGAAGAGCCGTTCACTCTTCCGCAGCTGCAGCGCACGTACGAGGTCATCCTCGGACGGCCAGTCGACAAGAGCGCCTTTCGCACACGCATGCTCTCGGCGGACTTCCTTGATGAAGTCGGTTTCGTCGATGGGGACTCAAATCGTCCCGCGATGGGGTACCGCCTGCGAGATGCAAAGACTCCGGTGGTATTTCCGCGAACATTCAGCCCGCGCTAAAAGTAGTGACGTGCAGCACCCCGTGCTACGACATGCCCGCGTGGCACAACGGTTGAGGTCTCGTGAATGGCTGGGTCGACGTGCGACCGAGTCTATGTTCGGGTGCCTGCTTGCAAGATCGCATCGGCGATTTGGTCCAGCGCGTGGGCGCCCCGATTGTCCTGCAGCAGACTATTTCGAGCGGAATGCGTCGCTACTCTGCTCAACAGCACGGCACTTCTTTCATTGATCCCGTGCAGTTTCGCGATCACAAATTAGCCGGCGCTCGCCAGCGGCTCGTTAGACAAAGTAATGAGGCACGAAGTGACTCAAGTTGGTGGTGATCGGCACCGAGTCTTCGCGAAAGCATACCCCAGCGGCTTGGCCGCCTATCACCCACGATCCGAGTACCGGAAAGAATCCATCGAAATCGGGGAGCAGGTGCAGCGCCTGGTACACATGCCCCTCTGCACCATAGGGGCCACTATCGCTCGCGATCCGTCTGCCGCTATCGACCAGCTCGATGTTCGCGCCCTCACGGCCAAAGAGCGGCTTGCGTGCGTATGAGGCCAGGCGATCTGGCTGCCAGTAAGTTGGCAGCAGGCTGGGATGGTCTGGGAACAGCTCCCACAGAGTCACGAGGAGACCCTTGTTCGACAACAGCGATTTCCATATGGGCTCGATCCAGAGCGTCGAGCGACTTTGTAGATGCACGGAGAACGGCTCGCGCATCATCTGTTCCCATGGATATAGCTTGAATGCCGCATCGATCGGAATTTCGTCCAGATCGACAAAACGTTCCAAGCGCGTGCTCCAGCCAATGTCGCCGAGATAGATATGTTTGACCTCATGACCGGCTTGGGCCGCAACGTCCATCAGATAGTGAACGCACACCCAATCCTCCTCGTGGTAACTGGGCGACGTGAAATGAATCAGGCCGTTCGCCGGTTTCATTTGACGCCATGCCTCAATCAAGCGTTCATGAATCGAATTGAACTGGTCAGCGCCACCTCGCACATCTTGCTGCCATTGCCACTGGGCAACCGCTGATTCAAGCAACGAGGTTGGCGTGTCACCGTTGAACTCCAACATCTTCACTTGGCCAGGTCCATTGAACGCAAGGTCGAAGCGGCCGTAGAGAGAGAAATCAGATTCGCGCCAAGAAGCGCAGATCGCCGACCAGAACTGCTCGGGAATCGCAAGCGCACGCATGCGTGATGGCTGGCTGACCAAGTATTCGACTGCCGCAAGACAAAGGCGATAGAGCTCGTTGGTCGTGGCTTCCAACGCATCGACCTCCAAAGAGCTCAAGCGATAGCAAACGCCCTCATTCCAGTAGTCATCCCAGGAGTGAAACGACAACCCAGCCGCTTCCAGTTTCAGGGCGCGGTCTGGCCTCTCCGGCACCAGCTCCCGCTCCATCAGTCACCCCCTCCGCCGCCGCCGTGTCCTCCGCCGCCGCCCTCACCGCCTCCACCATGCCCGCTCCCACCTTCGCCACCGCCGCCTTCGCCGCCACCGAATCCACCGCGCATGGTGGTTTCACTGATCACGGTCGAATGAGCTACCGATGAAACTCCATTGGTCATTCGTAACGCTGAGTTGGGCATCGGCCGGGTTGATCCATCGTCATTGATCACAATCGGGTAACCAGCGTTGCGATCGTAATAGAACCTTGGGCCGACATAACTGCCGGCACGGCTGCCAGAGCCTCCACCACCGGCCCCAACACCTCCGCCGTGCGATTGTGACTTGCAGCTGTCCGGGTCATTGCCCCAATCACTCCGACAATCGTCGAGCGTACGATAGGTTTGCTGGGTCACTGACTTGGTCTGTGAATCGCAGCCAATCAACCCGGTACCGAGCAGTGCGAGAACGATTGTTTTGGTGCGTGGGCGCATGGGGGGCGCTACTCCGATTGTCAGTCAGTGCGACGATGTGACGGCGGTGACGTGCTCCAGGCGATCAGTGCCAGCAAGAGGAGTTGCAGGGGCAGACGTAGCACAAGGGCCCAATAGGGAATCGCCGGGTACTGCGTCGCATGCTGCAGCATCGTGATGTGGACAGGTGTCACTGCAATCGTCAGCAGGAAGAGTCCTGCCCCTGCAAACAGCCGCGAGGCACGCCACAGTAATCCAATGGCGCCGAGCAGTTCGCATACGCCGCTGACAAGCACAGCCGCGAGCGGGAACGGAATATAGGGTGGCACGATTCTGACCTCTGCCTGGGTCAAAGCGAAATGCGCGATGCCGCCGACGAAGAACCAGAGAAATACCACCACGAGGCCGGCGACGCGCCATCGGCCAAGCTGAGCCGGACGTCGTGAATCAGGCTCGCCACTCGATATTTTTTGCATGCTTTAACTGATCGCGGTTGCAGGTCCCTGCAGCGGTACCCGGGTTTAAGTTTGCCGGCTTGGGTGATGCGTGGCGTCATTCCTGTCATCTAGAGCGTCATCTGGGAAGCGAATATGAGTTTCCCCATGATATTACGAGAACCGCGCCGGGCCACTCGACCAGCGATGTCTTACCGAAATCAATCTCGAAAAAAGGCCAGGACTGAGCGCTGTTTGGCCGCATCGAGCACCGACAGGCCAATACCCTGCTTCTTGGCGCGGCGATTCGCAGAGCTGCAGCGGAGGCGCATCAGCGGCTTCGCGAACCTCT
>CAZZVZ010000350.1:0-4127 GCA_964657655.1 Gammaproteobacteria bacterium
TATCTGAGCCGTACTGTCCCGGCACGATCGCCGACGTCGCCGGCACGCCCTGGTAGCGATACACGTTGGCGATCACGCTTGGCACATCGATGCCGAGCGCGATGGCGCGCCGCAGCGCCACCTTGTCGGGCGTGTAGCCGCCCACGATCGGATCGTCCATGTTGAAAAAGTAGTCGAACTGGCGCATGTCGACCACGCGCCAGGCCTGGATGTCCTTCTTCTTCAGGTTGGGCGCGAGCTTGTTGTTGGGGTAGGCAAGCGACACCAGGTCGGGTGGCACCGGCCAGGCGAGATCCTGTTCGCCATTGAGAAACGACAGCCAGCGCGGCTGACTTTCATCGATCGGCACGATTTCGATGCGATCGATGAAGGGCATGCGTTTGCCATTGAAATGTGCCGCGAATGCCTGACCCTCCGGATCGTCAGGTCCGGGATGCGCATCGTAGATGTCCTCGCGATAGTTGGGATTCTTGCTCAGCACGATGCGCGACGAGCGCACCCAGTCGGTGATCATGTAGGCGCCGGTGCCCACGGGATGCCCCATCGGATCACCTTCTGATTCGATCACCTCGCGCGCCACGGCGCCGGCGATGGAGGCGTCCGCGTAGTTTTCTTCCGGCCAGCGCGGTGACGGTACGCCGATCTTGACCCGCCAGGTGTAGCGGTCGAGCGCCTTGAAATCCTCGACTGGCGTGTCGTAGTCGAAGTGACCTGTCTTGAGCGCGTCGGTTCTGAGCTTCTCGAGGCCGACGATGTTGTAGGGCACCATGCCACCATAGCTCGGACTCTTCCACTGCGGATCGTAGATGCGCTTCATGGAATAGACATAGTCTTCAGCCACCAGCTCACGCTTTTGACCCTTGAATGCCGGATCGGGTGCGAAATAAATGCCCGGCTTCAGGTGAAATGTGAACGTCTTGAAGTCGGCCGAGATTTCGGGATCGCGATCCAGGGTGTTGTTCTCGATGGCTTCCTTGCCGAGCCACTTGTAGCGGAGCGGCGCGTCGAAGATGTTGTTGCACACCGTGCGCGAATAGAGATCCGTGATCTGAGCCGGGTCAAAGCCTGTCTCTTCGGTGGGCAGCGGAAAGCGCAGCACCGACTCGGCGTAGGCGATCGGAGCAAACGCACAAAGGGCCAGTGCGGCGGCGCCAACAAAGCGGCTGAGTCGAAGAAAGGGCATGGTCGGCCTCAGGGCAAAGAACGCCATTCTATTGAATGTAGGGACGCTGCGCATTTTCGTCGATGTCGACGTAGCGCCACCAGTCATCCAGGAACGGGTCGAAGCGAAAGCCCTTCAGCCAGGGGTGCCACAGTTCGATGGCAATCTGATGGTAGGCCAGCTTGGCGGGTGCGTAGGCGTTCACCAGGTCGCGCATGCGCAGGATCAGTGCCATGCGCGCTGGTCCATCGGGCAGTTCGTTTTGCTGGTGGAACAAGGCGTCGTATTCCGGCAGCGCAAAACGCGTCAGATTGTCGCCCCCGGCGGCAGGGCCGTAGTAGCCTTTCAGATCGTCGCTCGGATCAGGCGAGGTACTGCTGTTGCCAAGAAACCAGATCTGGTAAGTGCCGGTCTGCGCCGCTTTCAGGTTCTCTGGAAACTGGTGCGTCGAGAAAGCGATCTCGATGCCGATCGAATCGAACGACTTCTTCAGGATCTCGTCGAGGATGCGGTCGCGCTGCGTGCCGTTGGAGAGTTCAGTGAGCGTGAACGGTGTGCCGTCGGGCAGGCTGCGCCATTGACTGCCGTTGCGGCGCAAGTAGCCATAGCTGTCGAGGATTGCATTGGCCCGCGCCACATCGTGCTGTCCCATCTCGGTGCGTAGCGTCGGGTCGTAGCCGAGCTGGTGCGGATAGATCAGCGTTTGTGCAGGAATGGCCTGGTACTGGAAGACGTTGGCAATGACCGCCGGAATGTCGAGCCCCAGGCTGACGGCGCGGCGCAGGGCGACCTTCTCGGGCGTGTAGCCGCCCATCACGGCATCATCCATATTGAAGATCACGAGCGAATTGCGCACCAGTGCTGTCCGTTGCACTTCGATGCCCTTCTTGGCCAGGTTGGGCGCGAGTTTGTTGCCCGGGTAGGCCAGCGACACCAGATCGGTCGGGACATCGGGCGTGAGGACGTCAGTCTCCGCATTGAGGAACGCCAGCCAGCGCGGCTGGCTTTCCTCGATGATGGAAATCTCGACCCGGTCGATGAGGGGCAGCTTCCTGCCGTTGTACTGCGTTGCGAACTGTTGAGCCTGCGCATCGCCGGCCGCAGGACTGATGTGGTAGAAGTCGTCGCGATAGTTGGGATTCTTGACAAGCGTGATGTGCGAAGAACGGACCCAGTCGCTCAGCATGAAGGGGCCGGTACCCACGGGGTGCTCCATGACGGCGTCGCCATATTTTTCGACCACCTCGCGGGCCACCGCGCCCATGATCGAAGCATCGTAATAGTTGTCGCTGGCAAAACGGGGTGCGGGCTTGGAGAGCTTGACCTGCCAGGTGTAGCGATCCAGCGCGCGGATTCCCTCGACCGGTGTGTCGTAATCGAAGTGTCCCGACTTGATCGCATCATGGCGCAGTTTCTCGAGCGAAGTGATGGCATACGATTCGAGCGCGCCATACACCTGGCTTTTCCAGCGCGGATCGTAATAGCGCTTGAACGAGTAGACGTAGTCTTCTGCCACAAGCTCACGGGGCTTGCCATTGAATGCCGCATCAGGTGTGAAAAAGATGCCGGGCTTCAGATGAAAGGTGAAGGTGGTGAAATCACTCGAGACAGTCGGCATCTCGGCGAGCGTGTTGCATTCCACCGCGCCATCGCCGAACCAGGCGTGCCGCAGCGGTGCATCGAAGATGTTGGACGTGACGTAACGCGAGAACGAGTCGGTCAGCTGGGCTGGATCAAAGCCGGTCTCGGCAGCCATGAACGCATAGCGCAGCGTTTTTTCCGCATGCGAGGACGCGGCCGCCCCCAGCAAACATAGTGCGAGCACGAGGGTGCGCGCCATCTTTACGCCTTGCGACACAAGAACTCCTTCACTAATTCGCCTGCCAAAAAAGAAACGCTGGAACGGTCGGTACATTGGCCCGCTCATTGCATTGGCGGCACGTGTCGCTCGAACGATCATTATCGCTGCGCCACAGGCGCGCCTGAGCGTGTGCCTGTGGTGAACGTTTGTCCACGACTGGTGATGGTAACGACAAAACCGGCATTAGACGGCGACGCGTGGCGGGATTCATAGATAATCGCGCTTTTGGTCGGGGGCGGTTACCCCTGACGCCGGACCTGGGGGCAGTGTGGCAAGTTATCTCGTGCGCCGTATTTGGCAGATGGTTCCAACCCTGATCGGGGTGGTGCTGTTGGTGTTTGTGCTGTTCCATTTTTTCGGTGGCGATCCCGCCGAGATCATCGCAGGTCAGGGCGCCAACCAGGCCCAGGTCGCCGTGATCCGCCAGCAGCTCGGGCTCGACCGGCCGTGGTGGTTTCAGCTGTGGGTGTTCGTCAAGGAGGTGGTCACGCTCGACTGGGGCCGCAGCTGGGCGACCAAGGAAGCGGTGACCCATATCTTTGCCACCCGGCTGCCCGCCACACTCACCATCATGATTCCGCTCTTGATCCTGCAGGTGGTGCTGGCGCTGCCGCTTGGTCTTGCAGTTGCCTACGCACGCGGAAGCCTGACCGATCGGGTCGTGATGGTGACCACCACGGTGGCGCTTGCCATTTCGTTTCTGGTGTACGTCATCATCGGCCAGTGGCTGTTCGGCTTTGAGCTCGGCTGGTTTCCGGTGCAGGGCTGGAGCAAGAGCGTGTTGTACAACCTGCTGCGTTTCGCGCCGCTGCCGGTGCTGCTCGCGGTCGCGGTCAGCCTGGCACCGCAAACGCGCCTGTACCGCACCTTCTTTCTCGATGAGATCGGTCACGACTATGTCAGGACGGCGCGCGCCAAGGGTGTGGGCGAGAAAAGCATCCTGCTCAAGCACGTGCTGCGCAATGCCATGATCCCGATCCTGACGGACATCGGCACCAATATCCCGTCGATTTTCATCGGCGCGTTCCTGCTGGAACAGTTTTTCTCCATTCCAGGGCTCGGCCGCGAAGTGCTGCTGGCGGTCAATCGCAGCGATTATCCGGT
>CAZZVZ010000351.1:0-4113 GCA_964657655.1 Gammaproteobacteria bacterium
ACCTGCCAGGTGATCGGCTCGATATAGGTCACATCGGCCGTCTCCGGATCGGTCATGATGGTAGCCGGATTGGAATTGACCAGCACCACGCGATAGCCTTCCTCGCGCAGCGCCTTGCAGGCCTGGGCACCGGAGTAATCGAACTCGCAGGCCTGACCGATGACGATCGGTCCGGCACCAATGATGAGGATGGTCTTGAGGTCGGCGCGCTTAGGCATTTTTTCTTTCCTCCATGAGCGCTACGAAGCGATCGAACAGCATGCCGATATCGTGCGGGCCAGGACTGGCCTCGGGATGTCCCTGAAAGCAGAACGACGGCTTGTCGAGCAGCCGAAAGCCCTGCAGCGAGCCATCGAACAGCGATACATGCGTGACCTTGCAGTTGGACGGCAAGGTCGCCGGATCCACTGCAAAGCCATGATTCTGAGAGGTGATCAAGACCTTGCCGGTCTCGAGATCCTGGACTGGATGGTTGCCGCCATGGTGGCCGAACTTCATTTTGTGGGTGCGCGCGCCGACCGCCAGTCCCATGATCTGGTGACCCAGACAGATGCCAAACACCGGCAGCTGCTCCATCAGGATCTGGCAGGCGCGGATGGCGTAATCGCAAGGTTCCGGATCGCCTGGACCGTTGCTCAGGAAGATGCCATCAGGCCCCAGCGCCAGGGCTTCTTCCGCGCTGGCCTTGGGTGGCAGGACCGTGACCTTGCAGCCACGAGCGGCCAACAGGCGCAAGATGTTGCGCTTGACGCCGTAGTCGTAGGCCACCACGTGATACTTGGGTGCCGGGCCTGGCTCGTAGCCGCGCCCGAGCGCCCAGCGTCCCTCCATCCAGACGTAGGATTCCGTCACGCCGACCTGTTTGGCCAGATCCATCCCGGCCAGACCCGGAAACTCGCGCGCCAGTGAAAGAGCGCGTGCCGGATCATCACTGCCGGCCACGATGGCGCCGTTCTGGGCGCCCTTGTCGCGCAGCAGCCGGGTCAGACGGCGCGTGTCGATGTCAGCAATCGCAACCGTGCCCTGGCCCTTTAGGAACTCCTGCAGGCTCTGCGTGCTGCGAAAATTCGACGCCAGCCGCGGCAGATCACGGATCACGAGGCCATCGGCGTAGACCTTGGCAGATTCCATGTCCTCCGGATTGGTGCCGGTGTTGCCAATATGCGGATAGGTCAGCGTCACGATCTGACGCGCGTAGCTCGGATCGCTCAGGATTTCCTGATAGCCGGTCATCGACGTATTGAAGACCACCTCACCGGATGTCTCACCCGGCGCTCCGATCGAGACGCCATGAAAGACGGTGCCATCGGCGAGTGCCAGAACTGCGGGAGGACCTGCGGGTTTCAATACAGACAGCGGCATAGACTCCTCAAGTTGCCGTCTGATGCGCGTCTCGGTCGTCCGTGCGATGTCCCCGCTCCAAAAGGCTGCTTCAGGAGCGGTGTGGGATGCGGTGGCGTTGAGGGGTGTGCGCTGGCAGGCGGCAAGCGGTAGATAAACCTTCGAATTGTAGCAGTTTCGAAGGCCTGTTCCAAGTCCTCGGACGTCAGCCGCGCTCGCTTCGAACCAGGCGCGGCTGCCAGCGCATCAGTCTGCGTTCGACCAGGCTGACGGCACCGTCAAGCAGCAGCGCGAACACCGTCAGCACCACGATGCCGGCGAACACCGTGTCGATGTCGAAGGTGCCTTCGGCCTGCAGGATCAGGTAGCCCACGCCGCGCGCAGAGCCGAGGTACTCGCCCACCACCGCACCCACGAAGGCAAGACCGACAGCGGTGTGCAGTGAAGAGAACACCCAGCTCATGGCGCTTGGCAGGTACACCTGGCGCAGCAGCTGGCGCCGGTTCGCACCCAGCATGCGCGCGTTGGCGAGCAGCACCGGCGAGACTTCGCGCACGCCCTGGTAGACATTGAAGAACACGATGAAGAACACCAGCGTGACGCCCAGCGCCACCTTGGATGCCATGCCAAGTCCGAACCAGGTGGCAAAGATCGGCGCCAGAATGACCCGCGGCATGGAGTTGGCGGCCTTGATGTACGGATCGAACAGGGCGGCAGAGAGCGGCGACAGGGCCAGCCACATGCCAACCAGGAGGCCGGCCACAGTGCCGAGCACGAAAGACAGCAGGGTCTCGATCAGCGTCACGATCAGGTGGCCCCAGATCTCGGCCGGGAAATTGATGCGCACCCAGGTGTTGTCACGGGTACCGAACTCGATGTTGCTCGAGCCGCTGGTAAACCACTGCCAGATGCGCAATGCGACCTTTTGCGGTTCGCCAAAGAAGAATGCGGCCTGATCGGCATTGGAAAAATAAAAGGTCGGCAGCAGCGTCGGGCTGGTCAGCAGATACCAAAGTGCGACCAGCGCCACCAGCAGCCCGAGCTGCAGCATCACCAGCACCAGCCGGCGCGGCGTGGCGCGGCGCTTCAAGGCGCGGCTCCTTGCATCTGCCTCGTGTAGCCGCGCAGCACCTCATCTTTCATGGTGGCCCAGATCAGGGCATGCAGTCGCGCGAATTCGGGCAAGGCACGGATGGCAGCGACGTCGCGCGGACGCGGCAGCTCGATGTCGAACGAGCCGATCGGATGAGTCCCGGGACCTGCAGACAGCACCACCACGCGATCGCTCAAGGCAATTGCTTCATCCAGATCGTGGGTGATGAACAGCACCGCTTTTCTTTTCGCGCTCCAAAGATCGAGCACCTCATTTTCCATCAGCTGGCGGGTCTGGATATCGAGCGCCGCAAACGGTTCGTCCATCAAGATGATGTCCGGATCAAGCGCCAGGGTCTGCGCCAGCGAGACTCGTTTTCTCATGCCGCCTGACAGTTCATGCGGATAGCGGTCGGCAAAGGCTGCAAGACCGACGCGCTCGAGCCAGTCATGAGCCACAGCTGTCGCATCTGGTCTCTTCACGCCCCGAAACTCGAGGCCGACCAGGACGTTATCGAGGGCGCTCTTCCAGGGCATCAGCGACTCGGCCTGGAACATGTAGCCGGCGCGCCGGTTGATGCCAGTCAGTGTCTTGCCAAAGACGCTGACACTGCCGCTGCTTGGTTCGAGCAGGCCTGCAGCCAGGTTCAATAGCGTCGACTTGCCACAGCCAGTCGGCCCAACCACCGAGACGAACTCGCCTGCCGCCACGTCAAGCGTGACGCCTTCGAGCACGCTGTACGCAGCGCTTTGCGCCTCGCGTGCTGCGAAGCGGCAGGACACCGCTTCGAACCTCAGCGCAAATGCGTGCGCCTCGCCAGGCTCACCGCTCGCGCCCTGTACCTCAGGGAAACTTGGCATCGGCGCGACGCGCGAAATCGTTGGTATACGTGGTGCTGAGGTCAATCTTGGCCGGGTCGATGCGAGGATTGAAGGAGGCCAGGACCTTGAGCGCGGTGCGCGTGCCCTGCTCCGGAATCAGGCCGTCAGGAGAAAAGGCATCGCGCACCTTGGCAAACGACGCCAGGTAGAGCGCGCGATCACCCAGCAGATACGATTCGGGCACTGCCTTGACGATGTCTGAAGGACCGGCTTGCGCCAGCCAGCGGTCGGCATGCACGATGGCATTGGCGAGCGCCTGGACCGTGCCCGGATATTTCTTGATGAAGTCTTCTGGAGCATAAAGGGTTGCCGCCGGCATCGGTCCGCCAAACAGCTGTTCGGTACCTTTCATGGTTCTCGCATCGGCGACAATCTTCACGTCATGACGCTGCTCGAGCATGGTCATGACCGGATCGACGTTGCTGATGGCATCGATCTGGCCGCTCTTCAAAGCGGCGATGGCACCAGCTGAGGTGCCGACCCCGATGACGGACACATCGCCAGGCTTGAGTCCCGCCTGACCGATGAAGTAGTCGAGCGCCATGTTGGTCGACGATCCGGGCGCCGACACACCGACCTTCATGCCTTTGAGATCAGCCGCGGAATTGACGTTGGCCGCCTTGGCGCTGGCCACGCCAATCGAGATCTGCGGCGCGCGGCCCATCAATGCGAAGGCCCGAATGTGCTGGCCGCGCGACTGCATGTCGATGGTGTGTTCGTAGGCGCCAGACACGACGTCGACGCTGCCACCCACGAGCGCCTCGAGTGCCTTGGCACCACCTGCAAAGTCGCTGATCT
>CAZZVZ010000352.1:0-4112 GCA_964657655.1 Gammaproteobacteria bacterium
GCAGCGCCGCACCGAACAGGGTCAGGTTCACCTGGTCTTTCAGGGACACACCCTGGCCGATGCGGGTGATCGACAGCAGCAAAGCCGTCAGGCCTGCGCACAGCAGCAGCGCGCCGGCGTAGTCGATGCGTCTCTTGACGCCAGGGACCGGCAGGCGCACCAGAGCGCGTCTTGAGGCAAGGAAGGCAGCCACGCCAAGCGGCAGATTGATCCAGAAGCACCAGCGCCACGACAGGTAGTGCGTCAGAAACCCGCCGACCACCGGCCCCATCACTGAAGAGATGGCGAACACCCCGCTGATGTAGCCCTGGTAGCGGCCACGCTCGCGTAGCGCCACCACGTCGGCGATGATGGCCTGCGAGGTCGAGATCAGACCGCCACCACCAAGACCTTGCAGCACGCGTGCTGCAACCAGCATCGGCATGCTGCTCGCCATGGCGCAGGCGCCCGAGGACAGCAGGAAAATGACAATGGCCGCCGACAGCATCACACGCCGCCCGAACAGGTCGCCCAGGCGCCCGTAGATCGGCGTGACCACGGTGGATGCCACCAGATAGCCCGACACCACCCAGGCCAGCAGACTGAAACCCTCGAGATCAGAGGCCATGCGTGGCAGCGCCACCGAGACGATGGTGGAGTCCAGCGCGCCCAACAGGATCGCCAGCATCAAACCGATGATGACCGAGCGGATCTCGTCGGGCGCGAGATTGAGGGCCAGTGCCGGACGGTCGCCTGGCAGTGCTTTCGCCGCGGCAGCGACCTCGGGGAGGTTAGATGCGGTCAATGCAGATGTGCAGGTGCTGGATCGACGTCGTGCGGCAGTTCGGCATGCAGCAGTTCGCCATTGGGATCAGCAAACAGCGGTGCGCCGCAGTCATCGCAGAACTCGAGCGGAAACTGCTGCTCGAGTGCCAGAACTTCGGCTAATTCGTGGTCGCGCAGCAGCTGCATGATCTGCTCGAAGCTGCCACCGGGCTCGCTGCCCTCCTCGCGGCCATAGAGCGGCCACACCACACCGTGCACGATGTCGTTGTCACCCACACGGGTAAAGCCGATGCGGTATTCCTCGACCTCCTGATCGCCGAACGGCGCCACCACGGCGCGCAGCTTGGAGGGGGTGGTGTCGAGCATGGCCGAGATGAACGCCACGCCCGAATGGATGCCGTAGGGCCGGATCGCCAGATCCGAGTCGCGCCAGGCGACATAGAAACCGTCTGGCAACGCACTCTCGAGCACGCAGCCAGGAAGCAGGTCCGGCAGCTCGCGCGTCAGCGCCACGCGCCAATCTTCCAGGGCCTGCTCACGCACCAGCTCGTTGTTCTCGTCGATCAGCTGCCAGCGAAACATCGGGGCGTTCGAGGCCACTGCAAACGAGGCCAGCACGAAGCGCGTGTCGGCCAGAAGTGGTGCGGTCTGCACCAGTTTCTTGAAGCTCGAGCGCGTCGCATTGTCGGCGCCCTTGCTCTGCACCAGCTTCTTGAGCAGCGCGCGCGCATCGGCCGGGCGGCGTGGCAGCTGGTCGATCGAATACAGCACCGGTGCCACCACCACATCGACGCCCGGCGCTGCAATGATGCGGCGCAAATAGTCGGCCAGGCGGTCGACCTGCTCTTGCTTCATCGGCCCAGATGCGATCGCATAGCGCGACCAGGCGAGAATCGGCGCGGCCACCAGCACCATCTGCTGTCCGTCGACCTCGAGCGACTCGGCACAGCGCTCGACCTCGTCGATCAGGGTGTCGTAGGCCGAGGGCAACTGCGCGTGCAGATGATCCAGGGCCGCGTCGATGGCAGCGTGCGCGCCGCCATCGAGCAGACGATCGAGTTCGCGACCCAGCTCGCGTTCCCAGAAAGTGTCTTCCCAGCGGCTACCGGAACGAGCCATGCCCTTGGCGAGCAGCACCAGGCGCAAAGCCTCGCGGCTCAGGCGCACACTGCTGGTCTTGATGCGTGGCCGTTTCACGTGAACGCGATCAGGCGGCCAGCAACTGGCGCAGCACAAACGGCAGGATGCCGCGGTTGTTGTAGTAATCGACTTCGATCGGCGTATCGATGCGCAACAGCACTGCGGTCTTGGTCACCGAGCCATCGGCGCGCGTGATGACGAGATCGACATCCATCTGCGGACGCAAGGCGCCGTTGATGATCACGTCGAAAGTTTCGTCGCCCGTCAGGTTGAGCGATTGCGCCGAATCCGCGCCCTTGAACTGCAGCGGCAGCACGCCCATGCCAACCAGGTTGGAACGGTGAATGCGTTCGAAGCTGCGCGTGACGACCGCCTTGACGCCAAGCAGCTGAGTGCCCTTGGCGGCCCAGTCGCGCGATGATCCGGTGCCGTATTCTTCGCCGCCTATGACGATGGTCGGCGTACCCGCCTTGACGTAGGCCATGGCTGCGTCGTAGATCGCCATCTGTTCGCCGGACGGCTGATAGAGCGTATAGCCGCCTTCCACACGCGAGCCGTCGGCGCGCGGCGGAATCATCAGGTTCTTGATGCGCACATTGGCAAAGGTGCCGCGCATCATGATCTCGTGGTTGCCGCGCCTGGCACCGTAGCTGTTGAAGTCTGCCTTTTGCACGCCGTGCGCGATCAGATACTGACCGGCCGGCGAGGTGTCCTTGATCGAGCCTGCAGGCGAGATGTGATCGGTGGTGACCGAGTCGCCAAAGATGCCAAGCGCGCGTGCGCCGCTGACGCCAGCCTTGGTGACCACGTTTTGCATGGCGAAGTCGCCAAAAAAGGGTGGCTCTGCGATGTAGGTCGAAAGCGGCCAGTCGTAGACCTGCCCCGAGGCGCTTGGCACCTTGCTCCACAGATCGCCGTCGGTGGTGAGCTTCGAGTAGAGCGAGTCGTACACCACCGGATTCATCGCGTCCTTGAGCAGCGCGTTGACTTCCTCGGTGGTCGGCCACACATCGCCGATGAACACGTCCTGACCCGAGCGATCCTTGCCGAGCGGCTCGGTCATCAGATCGGTCAGCACCGTACCGGCGATCGCGTAGGCGACTACCAGCGGCGGCGAGGCCAGGAAGTTGGCCTTGATATTGGGATGAATGCGCGCCTCGAAGTTGCGGTTGCCCGACAGCACCGCCGCGCACACCAGGTCATTGGTGGTGATGGTGTCGTTGAGCGCTGGCGTCAGATCGCCGGCATTGCCGATGCAGGTGGTGCAGCCATAGGCAGTCACGCCAAAGCCGAGCTTGTCGAGATAAGGCAGAAGGCCGGTCTTGGTCAGGTATTCCGTGACCACGCGACTGCCCGGCGCAAGAGATGTCTTGATATGCGGTGCGACCGAAAGGCCGCGCTCGACGGCCTTCTTGGCGAGCAGCCCCGCGGCCAGCAGCACGCTCGGGTTCGAGGTATTGGTGCACGAGGTGATGGCCGCGATCAGCACGTCGCCGTTATGCACCTTGACGCCATCCTTGTTGGTAAAGGTGGTGTTGAGCTCCGCGGCATTCTTGTTGAATCCGTTGTCGGCGGTCGACTTGGAGAACAGCGAGCCGAAGGTGCTGGCCACGGAACCGATCTCGATGCGATCCTGCGGACGCTTCGGGCCTGCCAGCGACGGTGCCACGCTCGACAGATCGAGTTCCAGTTCCTGGCTGTAGGCCACATCGCCCTTGTTGTGCACACCAAACATGTCCTGCGCCTTGAAGTACTCGGCGAAGGCTTCGATTTCGTCCTTGGTGCGACCGGTGCCCTCGAAGTAGGCGATAGTCTTGTCGTCGACCGGAAAGAAGCCCATCGTGGCACCGTACTCGGGCGCCATGTTGGCAATGGTGGCGCGATCGGGGACGGACAGCGATGCGGTGCCTTCGCCGAAGAATTCGACGAACTTGCCGACCACCTTGGCCTTGCGCAGCATTTCCGTGATGGTCAACACCAGGTCGGTGGCGGTCACGCCGCCGCGCAGCTTGCCCTTCAGGTTGACGCCCACCACATCAGGCGTCAGGAAATAGACCGGCTGGCCGAGCATGCCGGCTTCTGCCTCGATCCCGCCCACGCCCCAGCCAACCACGCCGATCCCGTTGATCATGGTGGTGTGGCTGTCGGTACCGACCAGCGAATCAGGGTAGTAGACTTGACCGCGCTGGTGCACGCCGCGCGCCAGA
>CAZZVZ010000353.1:0-4093 GCA_964657655.1 Gammaproteobacteria bacterium
AGCAGCCGCTGGCTGGCAGGTCGAGCACCGTTTGCGGCAGGATCAGTCCGTAGGCGGCCACCACCAGCACGTCGAGTCCGGCCGCGGCGATTGCCTGGTGGGCCTGTTGCGCCTCGTCGCCGAAGCGGCCGTCGAGCCGCAGGCCGTGCGGCTGCAGCAATGCAAGCCCTGCGCTTTGAGCCGCCCGCTTGACAGGTCCGGGGGTCAGTTTCATGCCGCGTCCGCTTGGCCGGTCCGGCTGGGTCAGGACCAGCGCAACCCGGTGGCGTGACTCGATCAGGGCCAGCAGCGCGGTGCGGGCAAATTCGGGGGTGCCGGCAAAGCCGACATTGAGTGCGCGGGACAAAGCGCGGCGCAGATCAGGCGCTTTGGCGTTCGAGCTTGCGCATCTTGCCTTTGATGCGCGTCTGTTTCAGCTGCGACAGATAATCCACGAACACGCGTCCAAGCAGGTGATCCATCTCGTGCTGAATGCACACCGCGAGCAGACCCTCGGCTTCGAGTTCGAAACGTTCGCCCTGCTGATCGAGAGCCTCGACCCTGACCATGCTGTAGCGCTCCACCACATCGTAGATGTCAGGCACCGACAGGCAACCCTCTTCGGCCTTGACCTTGTCGCCCTTGAGTTCGAGGATGCGCGGGTTGATGAATACGCGCAGGTCGTCGCGCGCCTCCGACACGTCGATCACGATCACCTGGCGGTGCACGTCCACCTGGGTGGCGGCCAGGCCAATGCCGTTGGCCTCGTACATGGTCTGCGCCAGGTCGGCCACGAGACGGCGCACCCGGTCGTCGACGTCAGCGACGGGAGAAGCGACCTTTTGCAGTCGCACATCGGGATAGCGCAGGATAGAAAGTAACGCCATAACAACAGTCGGGGTTTGACAAAGTGGGAGCTGCAAAGGATAAATATTGCAGCATCAACCAATTACATGCAGAATTTCAAGCGATTCCGAGACTCCAGAGGCCAGTGGAAATGAAACCGCTGAAGGGTAAAAATTCTAGCACAGCAGTGTTGCGCACGGCCTTAGCTATGTGGGGGCTGACGCTTGCCGCACAAGGGACCGCGCTGGCGCAAAGCGCCCCGTCGCAGCCCATGCCGGCCATGGCAGCACCCAGCAATGGCAGCGAAGTCTTCGTCGCGAGCGCACCAAACCGTTATGTGGTGGTGCGCGGCGACACGCTCTGGGGCATCGCCAAGCGCTTCCTCAACAATCCGCTGCAATGGCCCCATGTGTGGCGCATGAACAAGAGTCAGATCAAGAATCCGCACTGGATCTATCCAGGACAGGTCCTGATCATCGACCGCACCACCGGCACCATGTACCTCGAAGGTCAGGGTCCTGGCCCGAACGGCAACCTCCGTGTCGAGCCGGAAGTGCGCGTGGAAACCAGCGAGCAGGCCATCCCGAGCATTCCACAGGACGTCATTGAGCCGTTCCTGTCGCAGCCACTGGTGGTCGACAAGGCGACCATGGGCGCCTCGCCGCGCGTGATCGGCTCTAAGAATGACCACGTCATCCTGTCGCGTGGCGACACCGCCTACGTCGCGGGCATCACCGATCCGAACATCACCAGCTACCAGATCTACCGTCCTTCGACCCCGCTGAAGGATCCCGAAACCGGCGACGTGATTGCCTACCAGGCCGAGTACCTGGGCGCTGCCCAGGTGATCCGCCAGGGCAATCCTGCCACGCTCGTGATCACATCGTTTTCCGAAGAGATCGTGCCGGGCGACCGCCTGGTGCCGTCCTCGCAACCGGTGCTGATCAACTATGTGCCGCACGCACCCGATGCGCCCATCAAGGGCACCATCGTCGGCTCGCTCGGGCACGACGGCTACGCCGGGCGTGACATGGTGGTGATCCTGAACCGTGGCGCGTCTGACAATCTCGAAATCGGCAACGTGCTCGCGGTGCAGACCGCCGGCCGCGACATCACGGATACCACCAATGGTTCTCGCGAAAGCTTCAGGCTGCCCAACGAGCGCAATGGCCTGGTGTTTGTGTTCCGCGTGTTCGACCACATCGCCTACGCGCTGGTGCTGGACGCCGATATCGAAATGCAGGCTGGCGATATCTTCACGCAGCCCTAGATGTGACGCTTGACCACGCGGCGCGACTGACGGAAGTCGTCGCGTGGCTGCAACTGACCCGCAGCAGCGACCTCTCCGAGGCCGCTTTGCGCACCCTCCTCAAACAGTTCGGACTGCCCGAGGCGGTATTGGCGCAGCCGATCAGCGTGTTGTCGCAGCATATCGGCCGCGAAGCCGCGCGCGCCGTTCGAGCCGACCCTTCGAGCGAACTGCAGGAGGTCATCAAGACCACCTCGGCCTGGCTGCAAAAGAGCGGCCGTCATGTCGTCACCCTGGCCGACCCCGGCTATCCGCCCTTGCTGCTGCACGAGGGCGCAGCGCCCGCCATGCTGTTCACCGACGGACCCGCGAGCCTGACGCGTGCGCGCCTGGCGCTGCTGGCACCAGAGGGCGCGACCAGGGATGCGCTCGATACGGCGGTCTCTTTCGCGCGCGAACTGAGCGCATCGGGTATCGGCCTGCTGGTGAATTTTGGCTCGCCGTTCAGCGCGGCCGTGCTGGATGCGCTGCTGGGGCTGCCTCACGCCGATGTCATGGCCGTGCTCGACTCCGGCCCGGACCGCATCAGCCCGGCCGGGTACATCGATCTGGCCCGAAGAGTGGCGGACAAGGGCGTGCTGGTGACCGAGTTCGCGCCGGGCGAACGCCCTGCCCTGGGTCAGTCACGCGGCGCCCGGCTGCTGATGGCGGGGCTGCCGAGCGCAGTTCTGGTGTTCGAGGCGGGCCTCGGGTCGGGGGTGCTTGCCAGCGCGCAGCAGGCCGGTGTGTGGGGCAAGGACGTGTTCGCCCTGCCCGGCTCGATCCACGCACCGCTGGCCCGTGGTTGCCATCGACTGATCCGCGACGGCGCCCGCCTGGTGGAGAGCGTGCACGACATTCTCGAGGAGGCAGGCGGACGCCTGCGAGAGTAGGCGCTCACATCTGAGGTTTCGGCCGGTGACGCGGCGTGTCATTGCCGCAACGCACCGCAAAGCACTTGTTTTACGCGGCCAGCCACGGTACAGTCGTTCCTGAATGTTTGAAGTTCTCGTCTACCTCTACGAAAACTATTTCAGGCCGGATGCCTGTCCCGATGCGGACACGCTGGCCCGGAAGCTGTCCGCAGCTGGATTTGAAGGTGAAGAGATCAACGACGCGCTGTCCTGGCTGTCGGGTCTCGCCCAGCTGGCACAAGCCAACCCGCCGGCACCGGCGCGTGCGCGCGGCGCGTTTCGCATCTTCACCGACATGGAATACGAACGCCTTGGCGTGCAGAGCATCGGGTTTTTGTGCTTTCTCGAGTCCGCCAGCGTCATCAGCGCAGAACTGCGCGAAATCATCGTCGAGCGCGCACTCGCGACCGATGAAACCCCAGTACCCCTGTCCAAGCTCAAGATTATCGTGCTGATGGTGCTTTGGAGTCAGGGCGAAGAACCCGACACGCTGATCCTCGACGAGCTGCTCGAGGATGGCGAAACTCCCCAGCTGCACTAGCTGCTGGCCGGTCCGGCGCGCGCCGGGCACTTGAACTTTTCCGTTCGCGCTCAATCTGTCCGGCAACGAGCCAGCCGCACCTGGCCTAAAGCGTGACCGCAAGCGCAAGCCCGCGCCGGTTGCTTGCACTGCGAGAAATTCGTCGCGTATGATTGCCGGCCTGCATGCCGGGCGACGCTCGCCTGGTCCCGCCTCGCTTTGTCACCCCGTCCCTTACCCGAGACACCGATCGAATCGTGAAGTCACTCATCATTGCCGAAAAACCCTCCGTCGCGAACGATATTGCGCGCGTGCTGGGCGGCTTCACGAAACAAGACGACTACTTCGAGTCTGACGAGTACGTGCTGTCATCTGCGGTCGGCCACCTGGTCGAGATCGCAGCGCCAGAGGCGTATGACGTCAAGCGCGGCAAGTGGAGCTTCGCCAATCTGCCGGTGATCCCGCCGCATTTCGATCTGCAGCCGATTGTCAAATCGGAAGCCCGGCTCAAGCTGCTCTCTCGCCTCATCAAGCGCAAGGACGTCG
>CAZZVZ010000354.1:0-4089 GCA_964657655.1 Gammaproteobacteria bacterium
CCGCGGTGGTGCGCCTCACGGAGACGCTCGCCGAGGAGTTGCGCGAATTCCATGTGGACGTGAACGCGGTTGCGCCCGGCGCATTGAACACCCGCCTGCTCGACGAAATCCTCGAAGCGGTACTCAGTGGCAAAAGGCGCCTTCGGATCGCGCGTTTCCTCGCGTTGCCGCAGTTCCACCCGGCGAATCTTTCCTGAGATGGTCTTGGGCAGTTCGGCAAATTCGAGCCGGCGGATGCGCTTGTAGGCCGCCAGCCGATCCCGCGTGAAACTGAATATCTCGAGCGCCGTGCTTTGCGATGCTTCACAGCCTTGAACCAGCACGATGTAGGCCTTCGGCACTGCAAGACGCAAGGCGTCCGGGCTCGGCACCACCGCGGCTTCAGCGATCAGCGGGTGCTCGATCAAGACACTCTCGAGTTCGAACGGACTGATGCGGTAGTCCGACGCCTTGAACACGTCGTCCGCGCGGCCCACGTAGGTGATGTAGCCGTCGGCGTCGCGGCTCGCGACATCGCCCGTATGGTAGGCCCCGTGGCGCATCGCGTCTGCGGTCTTGCCTGCGTCGTCTTCATAGCCTGCCATCAGGCTGATGGGCGAGCCGGCCAGATCAAGACAGACCTCCCCTTCTTCTGCCGGCTGATCGTCGGCATCGAGCAGCACCACCCGGTAGCCCGGCAAGGGACGCCCCATCGAGCCGGGCTTGACGTGCTGGCCGGGCGAATTTCCGATCTGCGCGGTGGTCTCGGTCTGACCGTAGCCGTCGCGCAATTGCAGGCCCCAGGCAGCATGCACCTGATCGATGATTTCCGGATTGAGCGGCTCGCCGGCGCCGATCACTTCACGCAGCGTGGTCTGATACTGATTCATCGGCTCTTGGATCAGCATGCGCCATACAGTCGGTGGCGCACATAAGGTCGTGACCGGATAGCTCGCCAGTGCCGTCAGCACCTGCTTGGCTGCGAAGCGCGCGTAGTTGTAGATGAACACGGTGGCACCGGCATTCCACGGTGCGAAGAAACAGCTCCATGCATGCTTGGCCCATCCGGGCGAACTGATGTTCCAGTGCAGATCGGCAGGCTGCAATCCGATCCAGTACATGGTCGAGAGATGGCCCACCGGGTAGCTCTGGTGGGTATGCATCACCAGCTTCGGTTTGGCAGTCGTGCCCGACGTGAAGTAGAGCAGCATCGGGTCGGCGGCCCGTGTCTTCCCATCGGCCTGAAAGTGCTCGCTTTCGGCATCGGCCTCGCCATAGGCATGCCAGCCAGCGCGTTCACCGCCGACCACGATGCGATTAAAGTCAGCCTCGATGGGATCGAACTTGCCGGCGTTGGCAATGCCTGCCACCACGTGCGTGACACGCCCTCGTGCCAGCCGATCGCGCAGGTCCTCTTCGGTCAGCAAGGTGGTTGCAGGACTGACCACGGCACCGAGTTTGATGGCAGCCAGCATAATCTCCCACAGCGCCACTTCGTTACCGAGCATCAGCAAAATGCGCTCGCCTCGCTTGACACCGAGCCGGCGCAGGTAGTTGGCAACCTGGTTGGACCGCAGCGCCATCTGCTGGAAGGTGAGCATCTGTTCTGCACCGGATTCGTCGACCACCCAAAGAGCCAGGGTCTGGTTGCCGCGTGCCATCTCATCAAAGTAATCGAGTGCCCAGTTGAAATGGGTCAGCGCCGGCCATTCGAACTCCTGATAGGCGCGCCGATAGTCATTGCGCAAGCGCAGCAGCAGGTCACGTGCATCGACAAAAGCGCTGGCAGATTGATTGGTCATGAGTGTCGCGTGAAAGAGTAGACAAGGGTCTAAGGCTGGTGCAGCAATCTACCAGAACGATCAGTCGACCCGCGTGCTGCACCGCAGCGGCGATAGGACTGCTCGGGCGATGCCATCCATCTAGAATAACGACAGGAGGAACTGCCACAATGAATCAGCCAAGTTATGTGCACGGCGCGGTCGACAAACCCCTCATCGGCCAGACCATCGGCGCGTTTTTCGATGGCATGGTCGAACTGCACGGTGATCGCGACGCACTGATCGTGCGTCACCAGCAGATTCGCTGGAGTTATCGCCAGCTCGGCCACGAAGCTGACCGGCTGGCGGCCGGTCTGATTGCGCACGGTTTCGTCAAGGGCGATCGCATCGGCATCTGGGCGCAGAACTGTGCCGAGTGGGTCCTGATGCAGATCGGCACCGCCAAGGCGGGTCTGGTGCTGGTCAATATCAACCCGGCTTATCGCGCCTACGAGCTCGAATACGCGCTCGAGAAGGTCGGCTGTCGCGGGCTCGTTCTGGCACCGAGCTTTAAGACCAGCAACTATCTGGAAATCCTGCAGCAGGTCGCGCCCGAGATCGGCCATGCCCGCGTGGGCGAACTTGAGGCAGCGCGCCTGCCTGCGCTGACCCACGTCTACCGCCTCGGAGAAGAAAAAACACCAGGCATGTTCAACTTCTCCGAGCTGCTCGCTGCCGGGGAGCCACATCATCACGCGATTCTGAAGGCACTGGGCCCGACGCTGCAGTTCGACGATCCGATCAATATCCAGTTCACATCCGGCACCACGGGATCGCCCAAGGGGGCAGCCCTCACCCACCACAACATCCTCAACAACGGCTACTTCATCGGTGAGGCGATGCTGCTGACGGAAGCCGACAGGCTGTGCATTCCGGTGCCGCTGTACCACTGCTTTGGCATGGTACTGGGTAATCTCGCGTGCCTGACACACGGCTCGGCCATGGTGTATCCGGACGCCGGCTTCGATCCGCAGCGGGTGCTCGAGGCGGTCAGCGCCGAGCGCTGCACCGGTCTGCATGGTGTGCCGACCATGTTCATCGCGGTGCTCGATCACCCGGACTTTGACAAGTACGATCTGTCGACACTGCGTACCGGCATCATGGCGGGCAGTCCCTGCCCGATTGAAGTGATGAAACGGGTGGTCGACAAGATGAACATGCATCAACTGACGATCGCCTACGGCATGACCGAAACCTCGCCGGTCAGCTTCCAGAGTTCGGCCACTGACCCGCTGGAACGACGCGTCTCGACGGTGGGTCGCATTCACCCGCATATCGAAGTCAAGATCGTCGACGGCGAGGGTCGCATCGTGCCGCGCGGAACCAAGGGAGAACTGCTGACGCGCGGCTACTCGGTAATGCTTGGCTACTGGGGCGATGCAGAGCGCACGCGCGAGGCGATCGATGCATCACGCTGGATGCACACGGGCGATCTCGCCACCATCGACGAGGAGGGTTTTTGCAACATCGTCGGACGCTCCAAGGATCTGGTGATCCGCGGCGGGGAGAACATCTATCCGCGCGAAGTCGAGGAATACCTCTATCGCCATCCGAAGATCCAGGATGTGCAGTGCGTGGGCGTGCCCGACCAGCGTTTTGGCGAGGAGTTATGCGCCTGTGTGGTGCTGCGTAACGGGGAGAGCCTGACCGAGGAGGAGGTGCAGGCCTTCTGCCGGGGCCAGATCGCCCATTACAAGATTCCACGCTACGTCCGTTTCGTGGAGAATTTCCCAATGACCGTGACCGGCAAGGTGCAGAAATATCTCCTGCGGGAAAACGTCTCGGCGCAACTCGGTTTAAAGGAGACGGCCACGGCATAGATATAACAAACTGATCACGATCGGTAACAACCGGCGCTAACGTGTTGGTTTAATTCGTCAAAAATCGTCAAGACGTGAGATTGCGCACAATTTGCTGAGCAGGTTATGTAAAAATACCGAAAAAATCACGTAACAATTTTTTTACATCTCCACCTTCAACTGCTCAGGGAGTTTTGTCATGTTTCAGAACCACAAGGGTTTTACACTGATCGAACTGATGATCGTGGTTGCGATTATCGGTATCTTGGCTGCCATCGCGATCCCCGCTTACCAGGATTACACCGTGCGCGCACGCGTGACGGAAGGTCTGTCGCTCGCTTCGTCGTTCAAGACCCTGGTGGCTGAAAACGCCGCCAACGGCGCCAGCAATCTGTCGACCGGCTATGGCTCAGTGTCGCAGACCAAGAACGTGTCGGCTATCAGCGTTTCCAACCTCGGCGTGATCAACGTCACGATGAACGCAAACGCCA
>CAZZVZ010000355.1:0-4087 GCA_964657655.1 Gammaproteobacteria bacterium
CGGCTTCTGTCATCTCGACCATGAAGGTCGAGCGCCCGCCGGCCACGTCGTCTGATGCGCCAATGCGCGTGAAGATGCGATCGATCGGTCCGAGCGTCGCGCTCACTGCCGGCACGAAGCTGCCGCAATAGGCGAGCAGCACGATGAGCGCCGTCTGGCGCATGAAGGTCGACTTGCCGCCCATGTTGGGGCCCGTGATGAGCAGCATGCGGCGCCGGTCGCTCAGGCAGCAGTCGTTGGCGGTGAAGCGCTGGCCGTGGCGCGCCAGGTTGGCTTCCACCACCGGATGACGGCCCCCCTTGATATCGAGCACCGGGTCGTCGCTGAATGTGGCTCGTTGCCACTCGAGCGTCGAGGCTCGCTCAGCCAGCGTGGCGAGGACGTCGAGCAGCGCCACGCCACGAGCCGCGTGCTGCAGGCTCGTGATCGATTGCATCAGCTGGTCCATGATGCTGTCGTACAGCAGCTTCTCGCGCGCCAGCGCCCGGTCGCGTGCTGACAGCGCCTGGTCCTCGAACGCCTTCAGTTCTGGCGTGATGAAGCGCTCTGCGTTCTTGACGGTCTGACGCCTGCGATAATCGTCCGGCACATGATCGGACTGGCTGCGCACGATCTCGATGTAGTAGCCATGCACGCGGTTGTATTCAACGCGCAGGTTGGCGATACCGGTGCGCTCGCGTTCGCGCCGCTCATACTCGATGAGGAAGTCGCCTGAATCGGTGTCAAGCCGGCGCAGCTGGTCGAGCTCTGCGTCGAATCCGTTGGCAATCACGCCGCCATCACGCAGCTGGACTGAAGGTTCATCGGCGATCGAGCGGCCAAGAAAGGCGGCGATCTCAGGATCGATGTCGAGCCAGCTGCGACATTCGGCGATGAGCTCCGCCTCGACACAAGGCGACAAGCATGCGCGCAGCGCAACCAGACGAAGAAGGCTGTCGCGCAGGGCAGACAGATCGCGCGGCCGCGCAGTGTTCAGCGCCACGCGGGCTGCAATACGCTCGATATCGGCCATGCCGCGCAGTGCCTCGCGCACTGCCTCGAAATGGCAGCGGCCCGACAGCGACTGGCCCAAGGCCTCGATCGCGAGGCTGCGCCTGGCGGGTTCCTGTCGCGCACGCAAAGGATGATGCAGCCAGTGGCGCAACAGGCGGCTGCCCATGTTGGTGACACACTGGTCGAGTACCGCAAACAGTGTTGGCGTCGCAGTGGTGCTGTCGGCACTGCGCAGTGACTCGGAAATCTCGAGGTTGCGGCGCGTGGCTGCGTCGAGCATCACGAACTGGCTCTCACGCTCGACGATGAGCCGTTGCAGATGCGCGAGGCCGCGTTCACCCTGCGAGTGCTCCGCATAATGCAGCAGGGCTGCAGCGGCAGCGAGCGCGCTTGCCATGTCAAGGCAGTCGTAGGAGGCAAGGGACTCGATGCCGAGCTGGCGCGCCAGTCGTTCGGCGCCGCGCGCCGCGTCGAAATGCCAGCCCGGCAGACGTGTCACGTGCAGTCGTTCCACCTCGGTGGGATCGTCATCTTCGCGCGCCAGCAGGACCTCTGCAGCCTGGATGCGTTCCAGTTCGCGCGCCAGATCAAGGCGCGCCACCTGCATCAGGCGCACGTCGCCGGTCACGAGATTGAGCCATGCGAGGCCGGCCGTGCCGCGCTCAAGATGGACCGCCAGCAGCAGGCTGTCGGACTTCTCCGCCAGCAGGCTGGTGTCGGTCACGGTGCCCGGCGTGACGACCCGAACCACCCGTCTTTCAACCGGGCCCTTGGAGGTGGCAGGATCGCCGATCTGCTCGCAGATGGCGACCGACTCGCCCATGCGCACCAGGCGCGCGAGATACTGTTCCGCGGCGTGATACGGCACACCGGCCATCGGAATCGGCACGCCGTTGGAGGTGCCTCGCTTGGTCAGGGTGATGTCGAGCAGCTTGGCGGCACGTTCGGCGTCCTCGAAGAACATCTCGTAGAAGTCGCCCATGCGGTAGAACAGCAGGCCATCCGGGTGGGCCGCCTTGAGCCTTAGATACTGCTGCATCATCGGGCTGTGTTTCTCGACCTCGCGGGACTCACCGGATTTCAATGTGATTTCGTCGTCCATTCAGTCGCTTGATTCTGTCGCCGCATGGCGCCCATGGCCCGCTCGATCGGCCACGCCGCAGACGCGTCGCAGCCAGCAATTGCCAGGGCGCACCACCTGGTGCCCGCCGTCCGGCGAAAGTGCCGGGAAACCCCCGCACTGTACCAAAAGTGAACTGGCAGTCGCCGCTGCAAATGGGTCGCGCTCGCGCTATTGTTTTGCAGTCGGGCACTGCTCGCAATCTTTCCTCGCCATCGGGCGCGGCGCGCCCCTGGCGCGACTCGCCCGCCACCAAAAAAGCATCCGGAACGATCGCGGCAACACATCGCTTGGTATCCTCTTGACGCAGCACGTTCATGCGGGAGTTGCTGCCGCTTTCAATTCGAGAAAGGGTCGCTCCATGGCATCTCGCGCAGACACCGTTCAGTACGTGCTTGATCAGCTGGCGGCAGCAGGCGGCATCACCACCCGGAAAATGTTCGGCGAATATGCCCTGTACTTGGACGGCAAGGTGATCGGCTGTATCTGCGACGACCAGCTGTTCCTCAAGCCCACCGAGGCGGGCGCTCGCGTGCTGGACGAAGAGCCTCAGCTGGCATCGCCCTGGGTGGGTGCCAGGAAACATTTTCTGATCACCGACCAGCTTGAACAACGCGATCTGCTGTGCCGGCTGGTGCAGGTCACGGCCAACGCCTTGCCCCTGCCAAAACCCAAACCCGCCAGGACCCCCGTGAGCGTGGCCCCGGCCGGCAAGGCAGCCAGGAAAAGCACCAAACGCTAACCCTGGGCAGTGCTCTGGCTGCCGGGCTGCTCGGCGACTGCCTGTTCACGGGTGGTTCGGATTCTAAGCGGTGCCAGGTGCTGAACCAGTTGCGCGAAAATCTTCGGATTGCCCGCCAGCACATCGCCCTGGTAGAGGTAATCCGCATTGCCTTCGAAGTCGCCCATCAGGCCACCAGCCTCGGTCACGAGAAGAGCTCCGGCGGCCATGTCCCAGGGCTTAAGACCAATTTCAAAAAACCCATCGAGGCGCCCTGCGGCCAGATAGGCGAGGTCAAGCGCTGCAGCGCCTGGCCGCCGCAGCCCGGCACTTTGTTCCACCATGACACGAAACATCTTGGTGTACTGGTCGAGCGTGTCGAGATCGCGAAACGGGAATCCAGTGCCGATCAGCGACTCGGCCATGCGCACGCGCTTGCCGACCCTGATACGGCGATCGTTCAGGAATGCGCCGCGACCGCGCGATGCAGTAAACAGGTCATTGCGATTCGGGTCATAGATCACCGCCTGGGTGATCTGGCCGCGCTGTGACAGCGCGATCGAGACGCAGTACTGCGGAAAGCCGTGGATGAAATTGGTGGTGCCATCGAGCGGGTCGATGATCCAGA
The DNA here is from genome assembly GCA_964657655.1 of Gammaproteobacteria bacterium. Classification (GTDB taxonomy): domain Bacteria; phylum Pseudomonadota; class Gammaproteobacteria; order Burkholderiales; family Burkholderiaceae_D; genus CAJCIC01. Next base: position 3,463 of record CAZZVZ010000355.1, read on the forward strand.
GGTTCTCTGCCTCGAGCGGCACGATCTTGGCCCCGCCCTTGCCTTCGGACAGGCCACTCTCCTCTGCTAAGATTGCGTGGTCTGGATAGGCCCCCAGCAGGATTTCGATGATGGCGGCTTCAGCAGCCTTGTCGACTTCGGTCACAAAGTCGTTATGACGCTTCTTGGTGACCTTGACGAGGTCGAGGTCGAGACTGGCGCGATTGATGATGGCGCCCGCACGTCGGGCGGCCTTCACCGCGGTATTTAACATCGGATGCATAGAACACTTTCGGCGGGACGCGCAGTGGGCGGCCCAGAGATAAAGAACGGACAAAAAGGCGCAGGCCTGGCCACGCGATGACGCATTTTAGCCGATCAGGTCGCGTCGCCTGATGCAGCGTCCAAAACCAGAGCAATTTGGCCAATGATCGACCCCACCTCTTCCGAGGCACCCCGAGCGGCCGCTCCGCTCGACCGGATTCGCATCGTGCTGGTCGACACCAGCCATCCCGGCAATATCGGCAGCGCTGCACGTGCTATGAAAACCATGGGGCTGAGCCAGTTGATGCTGGTCAACCCACGCTACCAGAACCCCCACCAGGCATCTGAAGCGCTGGCTCTGGCAACCGGCGCCGCCGACGTG
>CAZZVZ010000356.1:0-4086 GCA_964657655.1 Gammaproteobacteria bacterium
CATACGGGAGAGCGCAATACCGCGCGCCGCCTGGTCGTCCGCGAAGGAAGGTTCGCGCCGCTTTCGGCCAACCCGCCGAACAAGACCTGGCAATTTCCCGCGCCCTTCGGCAGGCAGGACGTGGTACCGGTACCGCTCTCGGAAATCGTGACCATTTCGCGGCATGTGCGGGCTCAGCGGATCGAGAGCTTCATGAACCGGGCGCCGCTGGATGATCTCAACCGGGCGGCGACGCCGCCACCGGTCGCTACCGATGCGAGCGGTAAATCGAGTCAGCAATTCGTCATGGAGGCGATCGTGACAGCAGCGGGCGCGAGCAAGCGTATGGCTGCGTTCGGGCGCGACATCTACGGCTCATCGGCACCCATGGTGGTCGAGGCATGCATGCGGGTGTTGTCAAATCCACCGGCCACAGGTGGCGCATTCGCGCCGGGCGAACTGTTTGATGCCGATGATTTTCTCGCGGCGCTGGCGCCGCATCTCCAGACGGCCTCATTCAACGAAGAAGAAGCGCTTGCTGCCGGCACGCCCCGGTGATGCCGCTACAGTCACGCCACGCGCGCGTTTGCAGCACCCAGGCATCAGTGAAGCGCGTGCGCCACCATGTCGGGCAGCACACCACCAAGCATGCGCACCAGCACCGCGCTGGTCAGCACAATGGAGGCGAGCGAGACCGCCACCACGACTTTTTGCAGCGTGCCCGGCGAGACACCGGTGAGGAGCTTGTCACGCAGGCGATGCTCGTGGGCCAGTTTTTCGAGCAGATCCTTCTGGCAGGTTGAGGTAAGCGCGATCGGGTTCATAGCCATCCCCGAAAGACGATGCGCGGCGTCGCCGGCGCGACCTGGAACAAGCGCTTCGCTGCGACCGATGATTTGCTCGAGCTGTGGCGCACGGGGAGTTCGGCGGCTGCCGCGTGTTCGATCTGGCGCGCAGCGGAGCAGCAGCAGTCTCGCGCTGTCAGCGGCAAGGTGAAAAGCGGAGCCAGGGCGTTCGACAAAAATTTCAGAGCGGTCATCATTGATTTGCCTTCCTTGTGGAGTTATGGAAAGCTTAGGCGAACAACTTGCGCTTAAAAAGCGACCATTTCTGCACACATGGACGTTTATTCTTACCAACTCAGTCGATGAGCCGCCTGCCTCTTAACTTCCTCTATACCTTTCAAAGTGCTGCCAGGACGCAGAACTTTCGCGCCACGGCGCTTGCGCTCAATCTGACCCACAGCGCTGTCAGCCAGCAGATCAAGCTGCTTGAAGAACAGCTCGGTGTGACCCTGTTCGCGCGCGTCAAGCGCAGCGTGGTGCTGACCCATGCCGGCGCGATCTTCAAGCAGGGCATCGATCGCGCATTGCTCGAGGTCGAGGTGGCCGAAGCCGCGGCGCGAGCGGCTGATCAGCAGCACGGCCAGATGATTCGCATGACGGTGCTGCCTTCCTTCGCGCAGCGCTGGCTGCTGCCGCGCATGTCACGCTGGCGCGATCTTCATCCCGAGATGCCGCTCAACATCGATGCATCGCTGGTCTCGGCGGACCTCGCCCGCGAGGGCTATCACGCGGGCATTCGCGTTGGCGCCGGACACTGGAACGGCCTGATTGCAGAGCCGCTGTTTCCTGAAGGCTGCGACCTGATTGTGGTCGGGTCGCCCGAGGCCTCGCGCCGCATCGTCAATGTTGGACCGGCTGGCCTGCTGGGCGAGCCGATGATCGGCGACGCGCCAAGCTGGCGCCGCTGGTTCGAGGCTGCTGGCATCAGGGCCGACAATCTGCGTCCGGTTGCCGACTTCAATGATCTGGGATTGATGCTGCAGGCAGTGGAACGCGATCTGGGTATCGCGCTGGTGCGCGAGATGATGGCGTTCGATGCGCTGAGCGATGGCAAACTGGTGCGGCTGTCGAAGGTCACCATCGCATCAGAGGACGACCTGAGCTACTACTTCGTCTATCCCGAGGCGCTGGCTGAGTGGCCGCCGCTGCAGGCGCTGCACGCATGGCTCAAGAGCGAGCTCAGTATGGCGAGCGCACAGGCGCCGGGCACAAGTGGCTAGACGCCGACCTGCAGGCGCAGCTCTTCGAGCAGCTGGTTGAGTTCGGCTGCGGGAATCGCTTCGCTCAGATAGAAGCCCTGATAGCGATCGCATTTGCATTGACGCAGGAACGCCAGCTGTTCTTCGGTCTCGACACCTTCTGCGATCACCACCAGGCCAAGGGTATGGCCCATGCCGACGATGGTGGCCGAGATTTCCATGTCGTCGCGGTCCGTTGGTGTGTCACGAATGAAGCTGCGATCGATCTTGAGGATGTCGAAGTCAAAGCGCTTCAGGCTGGCAAGTGCCGACTGGCCGGTGCCGAAGTCGTCGAGTGCCACGCGCACGCCGAGCGCCTTCAGCTCCCTGACGATCTGGCTGGCGTTCTCGCCCACCGCCGCGATACTGCTTTCGGTCACTTCGAGCGTCAGCTGGGCAGGCTTGATGTGATGCTGGGCCAGCGTCGCCTCCACGGTGCGCACCAGTTCCTGCGAGCGCAGCTGGCGCGGCGAAATGTTGATGGCCAGCGAGAATTCGGGATCGTCCGCCATCCATTGCCGTGCTTCCTCGCACGCGGTCTGGATCACCCAGGCGCCGATGATGGAGATCATGTCGGTCGATTCGGCAACGGAGATGAAGGTCTCGGGCAGTACCAGCAGATTGCCGTCGCGCCGCCAGCGGATCAGCGCTTCCACCCCAACCACCACACCGCTTGCGATATCGGCAATCGGCTGGTAGTGCAGCACGAATTCGTTTTGCGCGACGGCAAGGCGAAGACCGGCCAGCACTTCGAGGCGCTCGCGCGCCACCACCGTCATCTCGGACGCATAGAAGCACCATTGATTGCCGCCGCGCTGCTTGGCCGAATACATCGCCGTGTCGGCGTTGCGGATCAGTTCGTAGACATTGGTCGAATCGTCGGGGTAGATGCTGACGCCGACGCTGGTGCTGAGCGCTGCGATCGTGCCGGTCGGCAGCTTGATGGGAGCCGATGCCGCTTCCAGCAGTGATTGCGCCACGTTGGTGACACTGGCTGCGGTGTCGAGTTCTTCGACCAGCACCATGAATTCGTCGCCGCCCCAGCGCGCCAGGGTGTCTTCCACTCGCAGCCGGCTTTGCAGACGTGCCGAGACTTCCTGCAGCAACCGGTCGCCGGCTTCGTGGCCGAGACTGTCGTTGATGGTCTTGAACTGGTCCAGGTCGACGAACAGCACGGCAAAGCGCCCGGCGTGGCGTTGCGCCCGGGCGCAGGCCTGCTGCAGGCGACTTTCGAACAGCGCGCGATTGGCCAGACCGGTCAGGATGTCGCGATGCGCCAGTTCATTGAGCCGGTTGTTGGCACGCACCAGTTCGTGGGTGCGATCCGACACCTCTCGTTCCAGCGCAATGCGCTGGCGCGTCAGGACACGCGTCCGCCAGGTGATGGTGAAATAGATCAGCAAGGCGATAGCGGCCAGCACCAGCACAGCCCAGACGATGCGTGCTACAAGAGTTGCATACCAGGGTGCGAGCACCACGAAATGAAATGGTTTGGTCTCGGTGACCTGGCCCAGCCGATCGCGTGCTGCAGCCTGGAAGGTGTACTCGCCGGCCGGCAGATGGCGATAGCGGTACACGTTGGAGGTCTGCCATCCTGAAAACGATGGATCACGGCCTTTCAGGCGCGCCTGGTAGACCGTCGTGCCGTTGCTGGCGTAATCGGGTAGCGCAAAGTGGAACGCAATGCTGAAGTCGTCGGGCACGCGCAGATCGTCGGCCGGTTCGAGCGAGAAGCGCTGGCCTTCGGACTCGGGCCCGATCTCCTCGACGCTTCGTAACTGTACCGAGGGTGAATCCGGAGCAGACGGCGTGGCGGCGGTGTCGTTGCGCAGGATGGTGTTGGCACAACCGAACAGTGTGACGTTGTTGCCGTCGAATGCGATCGATTCGATGTAGCCGTTGAGCAGGCTGTTGACCTGCTCGGCACGCCATGGACCGTTGCCGGTATGGTGGTAGATCTCCTGGCCGCCGAAGGCCCATTCGCCCGACGGGCCGGCGGCGAAGCGCAGCACCGGATCGCCTCC
>CAZZVZ010000357.1:0-4086 GCA_964657655.1 Gammaproteobacteria bacterium
GGAGAGCTGCGACCGCAGCTGCTCGATCGTTTCGGGCTGTCGCTCGACGTCAGAACTCCGGTCGACCTTGCCAGCCGCGTGGAAGTCATCAAGCGCAGGGATGCGTTCGAGCGTGACGCGCCTCGCTTCATTGCGCGTTTCAAGAATGAAGAAGCAAAAATCTGCCGCGCGCTGGTGGCAGCCAGGAAGAGACTCAGTTCGCTTGAAACTCCCGATGCAGTGCTCGAGCTCGCAGCGCGACTTTGCATGAGGCTTGGTACCGACGGCCTGCGCGGAGAGCTGACCTTGATCCGCGCTGCACGCGCTCTGGCAAGCCTTGAAGGTGCGGCGATCCCAAGCGCCACTCATCTGCGTCGCGTCGCGCCTATGGCCTTGCGGCACCGTCTGCGGCGCAACGTACTCGACGATGCCGCGTCGACGATCCGGGTCGAGCGAGCGGTCGATGAAGTCCTGCTCAAATGACGCGTTCGCGCGCTTGCATCTGGGATGACGCGTGCCTTTGCGCCTGTCTTTGCGCTGTAGCACCGCAAAGCCTTGGCGGCATCGCGCTGCGTGCTGGCTCAGGCGCGGTGCGTGACCAGTGGATGCAAGGCTTGATGGACCTGCTGCCGTCCGGCATGCCTTTTCGACGCGTTCCTCTGTACGTCAGTGATTCGCGCCTGTTAGGAGGGCTGGATCTTTGTGCCACCCTGGCGGCGGGGAGACCCATCGGGGAAAGCGGTCTGCTGCAGCAGGCACATGGCGGTTTTGTCGTGCTTGCCATGGCCGAGCGGCTCACCACCAGCGCTGCCGCCCGCTACATGGGCGTCATCGATACGCAGCGCGTCATGCTGGAACGTGACGGCTTGTCGTCCAGCTACGTGAGCGAGATCGGCGTGATTGCGCTTGACGAGAGCGATGACGGTGAGAGTGGTCCTGCTGCCGGTCTCAAGGATCGGCTGGCGTTGCACCTCGATCTGCGCGCGGTCTCGAATCGCGAGTTATCCGAGTTTCCGTGGAGCGCTCACGATGTAGCCCGTGCTGCCGAGCTTTTTCCCGCGGTTCAGATCGACGATGCGACGCTGCACGCGCTGTGTGCCACGGCGCTCGCGCTCGGGATTGAGTCGATCAGAGCGCCGTTACTTGCCTGCCGGACAGCCAGGGCACTGGCTGCGCTGCAGGGCCGCCTCAATGTTGATGAGGGTGATGTCGCCTGCGCTGCGCGGCTGGTCTTAGCGCCGCGCGCCACCACGCGCCCGCCTGACGACAGTCCGTCCAACCAGCAGTCCGCGGCGCAGCGCAATGAGCAGCCTCAGGAGTCTCCCCCGGAACCTCCCCCGGAGCAGCCCGACCCGGTGCTCGGGAAGGATGGTCGAGAGGACAGCCAAGCGCAGCCGCAGCCTTTGGACCGCGATCAGCCGGGACCCGGCAGTGAGTCCACGTCAACCACTCCAGACGGCACAGCAAGGCAGCAGGAAAACAGCCCCCCACCGGTCGACACTGTACTTGCCGCAGCGATCGCGGCGCTGCCAGAGGGCTTGCTCGCCCAGCTCAGGCCGGGTCTGACGCCACGCGCTGGCAACGGCCCGGTCGGCGCGACTGGCGGGCGCTTTGGTGTGGCGAAAGAAAACCTGGTGCGTGGCCGCCCGGTCGGCTCCAGGTCAGGCGATCTATCGGGTCAGGCGCGGCTGCATCTGCTCGCGACACTGCGCGCTGCTGCACCCTGGCAGGCCTTGCGTCGCCAGGAGAGGTTGCAGCAAGCATCGCCTCAGGCAGCGACGGCAGGGCTGCATGTCCCGCGCGTTCAGATCAGGCGTCAGGACTTTGCCATCCGCCGTTTTGTGCAGCGCGCCCAAACCACCACCATCTTCGTGGTCGATGCGTCTGGCTCTTCAGCGCTGCACCGCCTGGCCGAGGCCAAGGGCGCCGTGGAGCAGCTACTTGCCGAGTGCTACATCAGGCGAGACCGGGTCGCGGTGCTGGGCTTTCGTCACCAGTCGGCAGAACTGCTGCTACCGCCAACCCGATCGCTGGTGCGTGCCAAGCGTAGTCTGGCGGCCATGCCGGCCAACGGCGGAACACCCCTTGCAGCGGCGATCGACGCTGGAGCGGCACTGGCGGATTCGGTCAGGCGACACGGCGACACGCCGTTTATTGTGCTGCTGAGTGATGGCCGCGCCAATGTTGCCCGGGATGGCAGCCATGACCGGGCGCGCGCACGGCAGGATGCATTGAACGCAGGAGGCGCTTTGCGGGCCGCACAGTTGACGGCACTTTTTGTCGATACTTCGCCGCGCTCCAATATCGAAGCGCATCACGTTGCAGACTCGATGGGTGCGCAGTACGTGGCGTTGCCCTATGCCGATTCAAGTAGTCTGTGTTCCGCCATCAAGACCGCAATGGTGTAGCGTGCGTTCGCAATCCTCCCCGGATCAGCGAACGTCGTCGTCCGGGCCTCCCTTGTCTTTGGGCTTTCTCGGACCAAGTGACACGAGCTCGTAGATGACCCACGCCAACAGCGAAACATCGCCGATGAGCCATGCATAACGAGCAAGAAGATCAAACACGTGTTCGCAGGACCGCGCCGCCCCTTGCTGCAGCGTCGCGCTGTTCGAGTCTGAGGAACAGTTCGATCAGAGCTTGTGCATGCAGATCGAAACGAAACCACGGTGCTTCATGACCGAGCACCTGGGCCTGATCGAGATGCTGACGATTTTTGCGATTGGCATCATTCTCGTTGTAGTGGAGCTGGTCAGAACCAGCGCGGCGATTCGACGCGACCGTGGCAAGCCACCGGGCGTGGATGCGCGCCATGAGGACGACAGTTCGCGCGGCTAGGGCCGGATATCGGGGCATGCGAAACGGCAGCATGGCCTGCACCCAGGGTGAGGAGAAGCGCTCGAGACAAAGGCTCTCATGGACCGTCTTCGAGGTTTGTCCCTGGGATGATGTTTCGATCAAGGTGCGGGAGTAGAAAGGGCCGTCCTCGAGAGCCGTGCTGCAACGGATTGAATTCTTGTCGTCGCAGCGGTGTGGACGAGCGAGGCGCCAGCCGGTTTTTTGCAGATGCATCATGGCCGGTGCTGTTATTTCTTCCAGCACGCCGTCGGGTCTGACTCGCAGTGCAAGATTCACGTCGCGACGATTACGCGCGACCACGTCGTAGAAGATTTCGCTCGAGCCATCGGCGCATTCGGTACGCGACCAGGACCAGTGCCGAAATGTACTTTCCAGCGGTGCGGCGCCCCAGTTGCAGTCCAGATACGCACTGCCCGACCACGCAAGGCCCGGCATAGGCAGATCGACTTCAATGCGTGCACGCGGCATCAGCGGCCACCAGAAATGATCGTCCTCGTCCGATAGGGCGAAGCTTTGCAGGTTGTGAACTTCAGGCGTGAGCGTGATGGTGCCGCGAATTCGTGACGGCAGCGGCGCTGTAACCTCGTCGAGCGAGATGCGAAAAGCACTGCCATCCCAGCGCATGCTGCTCGGCCCGATCTTCAGCAGGTTCGCATCACGCAGCAGAGCATGGCTCGCGCGCTCCGTCATGGCCCAGCGCCTCTTTGTACCGTAGAGTGCCACGTTCATGGCACAGTGATTCTGCGGTGCTGCCGGTCCCTGGCGGCGTTTGAGCGCGTAGTAGGGCGAAAACACGCTGCCGATGAAAGCGATCAGCGTGATCGCATTTCGCCCATCATCACTTATTGCATCGAGATACCACCAGGCATAACCATCGGATGGGACCGCTCGGTCAAACTGAGGTCCGAAAGAATGGCTCGCGCCGCAATCGTTCCTGACAGGGCCGCCATCGGCATGCCAGGTCCTGGATGGGTGCTCCCGCCCGAAAGGTACAGACCCTTGATCGAAGAGCGCGCCTTTGCGCGTCGAAAGGATGCTGTCCAGCCATGAGATGCCGGGCCGTATAGCGCGCCCCCGCTCGCCGGGTAACGCTGGCTGAAGGTGGTTGGCGTGCTGACGATGGTCTGTTGCGGCGTCGCGTCGATCGAAACGCCGCACTGATTCAGGAGCTGAAACATTCTTTGCTGACATTGATTGATCTCCTCGGGTTGCAGGCGGTGCAAGTCACCATCGGCTGGAGCGTTGACG
>CAZZVZ010000358.1:0-4075 GCA_964657655.1 Gammaproteobacteria bacterium
TGCAGCCAGAGAAAGGTGCGGGTAATACTCGGCGGTCGCCACGCCAATGCCCGCATTGGCAGCGGCCAGGCGGCGCTCGGCTGCAATCACATCGGGCCTGCGCTTGAGAAGATCAGCTGGCGCCTGTCTGGCAGAAAGCGCAGGCAGGGGACCGATCGGCGCTGGAGCCGCGGTATCGCTTGCGTAGGTGCCAGGTGAGGCGCCCATCAGCACGTCAAGACGGTTGGCTTCGAGGGCCACCTGCAGCCTGAGGAGCGGCAGGGAAGCACGTGCCTGGTAGAGAAGTCCTTCAGCTTCGGCCTCCTCGCGGGCCGTGGCGAGTCCTTCATGCAGCCGCTCATGGACCAGATCGAGCAGATCTGAATTGACCTTGACCTCGTCTTCGATCGCAACGATGCGCGCCTGAACGCCGCGCAATCTGAAGTAGGCGTCTGCCGTCTCGCTCACCACGATGATCTTGAGTGCATCACGCTCGGCCTCGCTTGCTTCAGCGCGCGCGCTCTCGGCTTCGGCGCGCCTGCTGTTGCCGCCGAAGAGATCGGCTTCCCAGCTGACACCCGCGCCGACGTTGTAGAGATTCTGCTCGCGGCTGTACCCCGGAAAATTGCTGGCGATGCGTGCAATGGGATCTTCCAGCGACTGCTGCTCCTTCACCACCGAGCCGCTCAGATCGCCTGCTGGCAGCAGGTTGGCAGCCGCCTGATCTGCCAGCGCGCGTGACTGAATCACGCGCGTCCTGGCAATTGCCAGATCAAGATTGGCCGCGAGCGCCCGGTCAACCAGCCGCGACAGCACCGCATCATCGAAGCTCTGCCAGAAGTGGCTCATATCGACGCTCGCCTGGTTGCTGCTGTGCGCATCGAGCAGCTGCTGGTTGTAATAATGCTGCGCGGCGCTCGCTGAGGGCTGCTGGTAGTCCGGGCCGACCGCAGCGCAGCCGGCCACGAGAACCATCAGAACGGCGGGCGCCAGCAGGTGCCGCCCTGCGCGTGTGTCAGTTTCAGTGGGCATCGGCGACAGGTGCCTTGGGAGGCACCACCTTCTTCATGAGAGGCACCATCAACGTACACCCAAGCAATGCAAAGGTGAGGATGGTGTAGATATCAGCGAAGGCAAGGGTCTGCGCTTCGCGGAACACGAGATGTGCGAGCTGTGCAATGGCACCGGCTGCTGCATCGGCGCCTGACTGACCGAGCGCCTGAAGGCTGCTCGCGCTCTGGGCCAGCAACGCACTCATCGAGTCGTTGGTGGCGTTGAGATGCTCGGAGAGGCGAAGGAAATGCTGATTGGTGCGATCGTTAAGCAGCGTGGCACATACCGCAATGCCGATGGCGCCGCCGAGATTTCGCATCAGGTTGAAAAGTCCGGAGGCGAGTTTCAGGCGCGCCGGTGCCAGGCCGCCGAGCGTCAGTGTCACGGTCGGCGGCACCGCGAACTGCTGGCCGATGCCGCGCAGTGCCTGAGGCAGCAGCAATTGCTGGCCGCCCCACTCGTGCGTGATGGGACGAAAATCCCACATCGACAGTGCGAACAGGGCGAGACCGATCATCAACAGCCAGCGCAGGTCGACTCGATTGGCAAAAAACGCGTACACCGGAATCGACAGGATCTGGAACACCCCGGTCGAGAACACGGCAATGCCGATATCAAGCGCGCTGTAGCCGCGCACCCTTCCCAGAAACACCGGCGTCAGATAGATGGTGGCGAAGATCACCACGCCAGTTGCAAATGAGAAGAAGCAGCCGAGCGCGAAGTTTCGCTCCTTCAAGGCACGCAGGTCGACCACCGGATGCGCATAGGTGAGACTGCGCCACAGGAATCCGATGCCAGCGATGCCTGACACCCACGCAGCCGCGCGGATCGCATCGCTGTTCAACCAGTCAAGACGCGGACCTTCTTCGAGCGCGTATTCAAGGCAGCCCAGAAATGCCGCCATCAGTGCCATGCCGATGTAGTCACCATCGCGCAGCAAAGACGGGTTGGGCGAATCAACCCGCACCATGATGGGAACCACCACGGCCACCAGAATGCCGGGCACGAGATTGATGTAGAACAGCCAGTGCCAGGAATAGGTATCGGTGATCCAGCCGCCGACTGTGGGGCCAAGTGTTGGCGCGAGCGAGGCAATGGCCCCAATGGTTGCGGCCGCGATGACACGCTGAGATCCGGTGAAGAACATGAATGCGGTGGTAAACACCATCGGGATCATCGAGCCGCCCACAAAACCCTGGATGGCTCGAAACACAATCATGCTCTGGATGTTCCATGCCAGGCCGCACGCCATGCTGGCAACGGTAAAGCCGGCGGCGGAGGCGGCGAACAGCCAGCGTGTCGACATCACCCGCGACAGCCAGCCAGACAGCGGAATGACAATGATTTCCGCGATCAGATAACTGGTCTGCACCCAGGTAGTGTCGTCGGCGCCGGCCGACAGACCACCACCGATATCACGCAGCGAGGCCGACACGATCTGGATGTCGAGCAGCGCGATGAACATGCCCACGCACATGGTGGCGAATGCCAGCACGCGGGCCTGCGTCGACATGCTGGCGACGTCCATCACGACCGGCTTGCTGGCCGGCGCGCGCGGCGCTGTCACTGCGGCTGACAACTGGGTCACGGTGCGCGGCTGTTGCTGCTTGATCTGCTGCTGGCGCCACGCGTATCAATTGAGACCTCGACCGAGAGTCCGGGGCGCAGCGCGCCGAAATCGGCATCGGTGCCATTCAATTCGATCCTGACCGGCACACGCTGCACGATCTTGGTGAAGTTGCCGGTTGCGTTTTCAGCCGGCAGCACGCTGAACTGGGCGCCGGTGGCGGGCGCGAGGCTGAGCAGCGACCCGTGAAATTCGTGACCGGGCAAAGCGTCGGCCCTGATCGTGGCGCTGTCGCCTGAGCGCATGCGGGCGAGCTGATCTTCCTTGAAGTTGGCATCGATCCAGAGACCGTGCGCCGGCACCAGTGCCAGCAGCTGCTGACCGGTGCTGGCATAAGCGCCCACGCGGGCATGCCGGTTACCAATCGTGCCGTCAACCGGTGCCCTCACCACCGTGTATTCAAGGTTGAGAAGCGCGATGTCGCGTTCCGCGCTTGCGGCGTCGAGTGCTGCCTTGACCTGCAGTTTTTGCGAATCGATGACAGCCAGTTGACGCTGCGCGGCCTCAACCATTGCATCGGCCTTGTGGCCCTGCGCGACGGCTTCCTTGTATGCGGCGGTGGCGCGCTCCTCGCTTTGCTGGGAGACCGCTGCCTTGAGCGCCAGATTGTCGTAACGGGTCTGGTCTTGCCTGGCCCTTGCAATTTCTGCGTTGCTGGCATCAACGCCGGCACGCGACTGTGCGATCACGGCCAGCTGCAGCTGACGTGTGGCATCGAGATTGGCCAGGCTCGCCTGCTGCGCGGCAATGGCACTTTGCGCCTTGGCAAGTGCTGCGCGGTAATCACGGTCCTCCAGGCGCACCAGCACATCACCGGCATGCACCTGCTGGTTGTCCGTGACCAGCACTTCGGTGATGTAGCCCGGCACACGTGCGCTCATCACCGTGGTGTCTGCACCAACGTATGCATCATCTGTGTGTTCGATGAAGCGGCCATTGCGCCACCACTCGAGCAGCAACAAGAGCGCTGCGAGCACGACCAGCACCACCACCACGCGAATCATCAGCTTCTTGACACTGCGTACCGGCGTCGACACGTCGGCGTGGAACGTTGTGGCGCTCATCAGGACGCTTTCTGCGGTCCAACGAGCGCTGCTTTCTCGCGCACTGCGGCAAGCCTTCTCTTGACCGGCTCCGTCGCAGACGGCCCGGGCATGTAGCTGGTCTTGAGCTCACTGATCGGCGTGCCGTCGTGGCTATCAATCATGGTCGGCTCGATCGGCCGGCCGGTGTTGTCGTTGACGAGAAGCACACTCGCGCCTTCTGGCGCGAAGTGCTGATTGCCCCACGACATCAGAGCCAGCATTACGGGACGAAAATCGCGACCGCATTCGGTCAGGAGATATTCGTAACGCGGCGGTTTGTCGTTGTAGAGGCGCTTTTCGAACAGGCCGTCGTCTACCAGCTGCTTCAGCC
>CAZZVZ010000359.1:0-4047 GCA_964657655.1 Gammaproteobacteria bacterium
CACCTACCGGCTGCGTGACTGGAGCATCTCGCGTCAGCGTTACTGGGGAACGCCGATCCCCATGATCCATTGCGAAAGCTGCGGCACGGTACCGGTTCCAGAAGCCGACCTGCCGGTGGTGCTGCCAGAAGATCTGCTGCCCGATGGCTCGGGCAACCCGCTCAATGCCGATGAACGCTTCTTGAACTGCAGCTGCCCCAGCTGCGGCAAGCCGGCCAAGCGCGAAACCGACACCATGGATACCTTCGTCGATTCGGCGTGGTATTACATGCGCTACTGCTGCCCGGACAACCAGCAAGCCATGGTCGACGAGCGCACCGCCTACTGGATGCCGATGGACCAGTACATCGGCGGCATCGAGCACGCCGTGCTGCACCTGTTGTACGCGCGTTTTTGGACCAAGGTGATGCGCGACCTCGGTCTGGTGACTTTCGACGAGCCGTTCACACGCCTGTTCACGCAGGGCATGCTGCTCAACGAAAGCTTCTATCGCGAAGATGCAAGCGGCAAGCGGCGCTGGTTCTATCCGACCGAGGTCGAGCTGAAACTCGACGAACGCGGCAAGGTGCTGTCGGCCGTGGCGCGCGAAGACGGCCAGCCCGTGATGCTGGGCGGTACCGAAAAGATGTCCAAATCGAAGAACAACGTGGTCGAGCCCAAGGACATCGTGGCGCGTTTTGGCGCCGATACCGCGCGGCTTTTCACAATGTTCGCCGGCCCGCCTGAACTGTCGGCCATCTGGTCGGATTCGAGTGTCGAAGGCGCCAACCGTTTCCTGCGCGGCCTTTGGGGCTACTGCCACGCATTTGCAGCAGATGCGCAGTTCGCCGCACGCACCAAGGCAGATCTCGACCCCGCCAGTCTCTCGCCGGATGCGCAGAAGCTGCGCCGCGAGGTCCACGTCAACCTGAAACAGATCAGCGATGACTACGCACGGCTCAAGTACAACACGGTGGTGTCGGGCTCGATGAAGATGTTCAATGCGCTCGATGAGGCGCGTCGTCGAGGCGACCTCACGTTGCCCGGCATGGCCGACGTCGTGGCGGAAGGCACTTTCATCCTGCTGCGCGTACTCTATCCCGTCACGCCCCACATCGGCTTCGCCGCGTGGCGCGGCCTGGGCTTTGAGCAGCTGCACGGTGAACTGATCGACGCCGTCTGGCCGCTGGTCGATGCCCGAGCGCTGCTGCAAGACGAAATCTCGCTGGTGGTGCAGGTCAATGGCAAGCTGCGCGCCACCATCAAGGTCGCGGCCGACGCATCGCGCGAAGAGATCGAGAAGGCCGCCCAGGCGGACCTCCAGGTGCAGAAATTCCTGGTCGCTCCGGTCAAGAAGATTCACCTGGTGCCCGGGCGCCTCGTCAACATCGTGGTGTAATAGGCGAATGTCTCAACGCTTCTGGAAATTTGCGCTCCTGGCACTGTGCTCCACACTGCTTTGCAGTTGCGGCTTTCAGTTGCGCGGCACGACCGCAATCCCGTTCAAGACCCTCTACGTCAATGTTGGCGATACCTCGCCTGTGGCCGTGTCCATCAAGCGTTCGATTCGTGGCAACGGCCCGACCAGGATCGTGGCTGACGCGAAGGACGCCGACGCTTCACTGCTGTTCGTCGGCGAGTCGGTCCGCACCGACATCCTGACCATCAACTCCACCGGTGCCGCAGCCGAATACACCCTCACCTACCACATCCGTTTTCGGGTGACCGACAATCAGAAGCATGTCTACATTCCAACTACTGAATTGACGCTGACGCGTCTGCTGCTGGCCAACAGCAATGCCATCCTGTCGGAAAGTTTCGAGATCAACCAGCTGATCGTCGACATGCAGTCCGATGCGGCCAACCAGGTGCTGCGCCGGCTCGAGCGGCTCACGCCGGGGCAGTTTTCCGCAGTGGAAGAAGATGTGCGTGGCGACCAGCCGCAAGGGCCGCAGGTGCCCCTGCTGAATCAGGCTTTGACGCCGCTTACCAGCCCCGGCAACTAAGGCAGGCCGCCATGCAGGTCAGACCCGCCGACCTCCCCTCGCACCTGGCTCGCGGCTTGGCGCGCCTTTATGTGCTGCATGGCGACGAAATGCTGCTGGTGCTCGAAGCAGCAGACGCAATCAGGCGCGCCGCCAGGACGGCCGGCTTTGTCGAACGCGACGTGCTGCAGGCTGGCGCGCGCGGCTTTGACTGGGGCACGCTTGCCAACGCAACGCAGAGCATGAGCCTGTTCGCCGACAAGAAGCTGATTGAAGTGCGCCTGCCGGGCGGCAAGCCCGGCACGGAAGGCGCGCGTGCCCTGGCGGCACACGCTGTCAGCAACCACGATGACCTGGTGACGCTCGTGATCCTGCCGCGCCTTGATCCTGCCACCAGAAAGAGCGCGTGGTTCACGGCGCTCGAAAATCATGGTGTCTCGATCTCGATTCCAAAGGTGGAAGCAAGCCGGCTGCCGGCCTTCATCGCACAGCGTCTGGCGGCCCAGCAGCAAAGCGCCGATGAAAGCGTGCTGCAGATGATGGCCGAGCGAGTCGAAGGCAACCTCCTGGCAGCGCACCAGGAAATCCAGAAGCTCGGCCTGCTATGCCCCACCGGAGCGCTGTCGGCCAGCGACGTCGCCGCGGCGGTCGCCCGGGTGGCCCGCTACAACGTGTTCGAACTGCGCGACGTGGTGCTGCGTGGCGATCTGGCACGCCTGGCACGCATGCTCGAAGGCCTAAGACAGGAAGGCGAGTCGCCAGTGCTGGTGCATTGGGCGCTGACCGATCAGATTCGCACCCTCGTGCAGGCCGAACAGGCGCTCTCAGGCGGCCAGCGTCTGGCTGACGTGGCGCGTGAACTGCGCCTATGGGATGGCCGCGAGCAACTGGTGGCGCAGGCCCTCAAACGCCTGACACGGCGCGTGCTCGAAGAGGCACTGCTGCGCTGCGCCGAACTCGAGCGCGCCATCAAGGGATTGCGCATCGCGCGTTATTCAGGTGACCCGTGGAGCGACCTGCTGCAACTCGCAGCCACGCTTTGCAGCAGCAAGCGAGCGGCCCGTGCCTGATTCCCAGGACAAGGCGGGCTGTGCCGGGCAGTCCTGCGAGGCATTGATCACCGGCATGGCCGAGCGCGCCCGCGCGGCGGCACATCTGCTCGCAAAAAGCAGCATTGAGGCGCGCAACCAGGCGCTGCTGCGCCTGGCAGAACTGCTGACTGAACAGGGCGACGCTCTTGATGCGGCCAACCAGCTCGATCTCGAGCGGGCGCGCCAGCGCGGCCTTGATGCTGCCTTCATCGACCGGCTCAGTCTACCGGCCAAGGCGATCGCCAGCATGGTCGACGGCTTGCGTCAGCTGGCTGAAGCCGGCGATCCGATCGGCGCCATCACTGAACTCAGGCGCCAGCCCTCGGGCATCGAGGTGGGCCGCATGCGCGTGCCGATCGGCGTGATCGGCATCATCTATGAAGCGCGCCCCAACGTCACCATCGATGCCGCTGCGCTTTGCATCAAGTCCGGCAACGCGGTGCTGCTGCGCGGTGGCAGCGAGGCGCTCCATTCCAACCGGGTGCTCGGCCAGCTGCTGGCCGAGGCCATGCGCCATGCCGGGTTGCCAGCCGACGCCGCACAGGTGGTGCCCACCGATGCACGCGAGGCGGTCGACGTGATGGCGCGCTCGCAAGGGCTCATCGATGTGCTGATTCCGCGTGGCGGCAAGGGACTGATTGCGCGCCTGATGGAGATCGCGCGCGTGCCGATGATCAAGCACCTCGATGGCGTGTGCCACGTGTTCGTCGACGCGTCTGCCGATGTGGCGCAAGCCGCAGCGATCGTCGAGAACGCCAAGACACAGCGCTACGGCACCTGCAACACCATGGAAACCCTGCTGGTGCATGAGCGCATTGCCGCCTTGTTCCTGCCGCTGATGGCCGACCGCTTTCGCGCCAAAGCGGTCGAGATGCGTGGCGACGCAAGCGCGCGCAGCCTGATCAAGGACATGGCAGAGGCAACAGAAGACGACTGGTTCACCGAATACCTGGCCCCGATCGTGGCCATCAGGGTGGTCGACTCGCTCGACG